>NZ_JAUIZJ010000020.1:0-118775 GCF_030435535.1 Bradyrhizobium sp. WYCCWR 13022 | reverse complement strand
ATGTCGCCGTAGTGCATCAGGAACGGCACGTTGCCGACATGCGGGTCCTGGTAGAGGTGATCGACGCGTGCGGTGTTGAACGAGGACGAGCGCCGCTTGATCCCGTGCACGACATAACCGAGCGACAGCAGATGCTCGGCAAGGTAAGCGCCGTCCTGACCCGTCACACCGGTGACGAGAGCGACACGTTTAGTCATGATCGATCTTGTTCCCGCAGCAATTCAAATGGATGGATGGATGCACACAGAGCGCCGAACAAAGCGCGTTCCGGCGCCCCTTCTTGGCCATATCAACCGGCGCGGGTCAACCCCGGGAAGCGGCCCGGAAACCGGGATACCGGCAGCGCGGGGACGGATTGGACCCGGAACACAATCGTGATACTGAGCACACAGAGCGACGGGGCCGGTTTCGCGCCCATCTTAGCGACACAAACTCGAGCCGAAATGCCCCTTGACAGAACGAGCTCAGCGAACGACCAAGCGGTGCGCCCGGCTATTTTCTTCGATCGGGACGGCGTTCTGAATTTCGATACCGATTATCTGTTCGAGATCGACAAATTCGTCTGGATCGACGGCGCGATCGAGGCTGTCAAAGCAGCCAACGAAGCTCGCTACTTTGCCTTCGTGATCACCAACCAATCGGGCGTAGCGAAGGGGCTCTATGAGGAGACCGACATACATCGGTTGCATTATTGGATGGCACGTGAACTGGAGGCGCAGGGGGCACGGATCGACGCTTTCGAATATTGCCCGTTTCATCCCGACGGATGCATTGAGCGTTACCGGCGCATCAGCGAACGCCGCAAGCCGCAACCTGGCATGATCATCGAGCTTCTGAACAAATTTCCAGTCGACGCGAGCCAGACCTTCGTGGTCGGTGACAGGCCATCGGATATCGAAGCCGCACGCGCAGCGGGCCTCCCCGGCCACGCCTTTCCGGGCGGAAATCTGGAGAATTTCGTCCTGCCGCTGCTGGGGAACGGATAACGGCGTGGCGAAAGCTCCCAGGTTCATTCTCGCGACGGAATATTATCCGCCCGACCCGAGCACGACGGCAATCTATCTCGGTGCGATTGCCGATGCGATCGCGCTCGACATGCAGACCGTAGTCCTGTCGGGGACAATCGGCTCTGCAAAGCAGAAGTCCGGTAATGACACCCCCGAGGTCATCGAGATCGCAAACTGGAGACCACCTAAGCAGGCTCTCGTAAGCCGCCTCATCGCAAGTTCCGCGCTGGCGTTTCGCTTGTTCTGGCGCGTCTACAAACGCGCAACGCCGGGGGACGTCGTCATGTCGATAACGAGCCCCTTCACGCTGCCCTACGCGATCACGCTTGCCGCAAGGCTGAGGGGCGCGAGAACGGCACTCCTGATCCACGACCTCTATCCGGAAGCTCTGCTGGCCGCCGGACTGGTACGTCAGACGTCGCTCGTCACGCGCCTCCTGCGCCTCGCCAATGGCTGGCTGTTCAGGTCCCTGAACGCAATCTTCGTCATCGGCCGGGACGTGCCTCCGCTGCTGCTGCGTTATCCACGCGTGCGCGCTGAGAACATCCATTTCGTACCGAACTGGACATTGCTGCCGATCGGCTTCCGAGAACCCGATGACGGCAGCCGTTTCAGGAAACCCTATTCGGCGCCCTTCGTCGTCGGTCTTTGCGGCAATCTCGGCTTCACCCATGCGCCTCGCACCGTGTTTGAATCCGCACGGCTTCTGCAGCGTGAGAAGCGCATACACTTCGTTCTGTCCGGCTGGGGTGTCGGCTGGAACGAGCTGAAAACCCTTCAGGCCTCGGCGAATTTGGGCAACGTCACCTTGCTGGATCCGGTGCCCGAAGAGCAGCTTGCCGAATTTCTTGCGATGGCCGACGCCTGGGTCATTCCCTACCGGCGCAACGTCGCTGGCGTCTCGATCCCAAGCAGGCTTTACAATCTTCTCGCCGTCGGGCGGGCCGTCATCGTCGGAACGGAACCGAATTCGGAAGCCGGGCTTGCCGTAGCTGAGGAAGGCATTGGTTGGGTCGTGCCTCCGGAGGATCCGACCAGCTTGGCGCTGGCGATCTCCGCTGCCGCGTCCGATCGCGCGGCGACGCTTGAGCGAGGCAGCAAGGCTGCGGTCGCTGCGCTGAAATACAGCCAGCAAGCTTCGACGCAGCGCTACCGTGACATCGTAAAGCGCTTATGCACCGAAGGCGGAGCGAACCCGAGTTGACCGTCTGCGATCAGAGTGCGGTCGTAAGGCAGGCTCGAAAATAGCGCGCCTACCCATCGGTGAGCATTCGATCAGACTGCGCCGGCCTGCGTGCCGCAGCCCGCGTAATGGCGTCGGTAAAATCGGCGGCGAACTTTGCGACCCGCCCTTCCACGGACGATCCCAACTCTTTGAGTCGCAAAGGCTCAGTCTTGGCGGCCGCCTTGGCAAGGTGCGCGGCAAGAGCTCCCGGATCGTCGACGTCGAAATAGCTTTCGACGTCGTGGGTCTGCTCACGATGCACATCCAGATTGGATATGATCATCGGCACCTCAAACGATTTCGCTTCTTCCACCGTCGTGCTCCAACCTTCGAAACGTGAGGGATTAATCAGTGCACGGCACGACCGTAGCAGCGCATAGACGTGCGCGAGAGGAATCATTCCGAGATAGCGGAAGCTATCTTGCAACCCGCGTTTCTTAACTTCCCGCATGATGCTATCGAAGCACACAGGCGGTTCGTCAGGACCACCCGATACCGCAACGACGGGCTTGATCCCCCGGCCCGCCAGGATCGTGAGCGCATCGAGAACCAATTGGTGATTCTTGTGGCGCCAGAATTGGTTGGGCAGATAGAAATATTGCTCGGGCAATTCGTAAAGACGGATGACCTCGCTCGGGTTCGCTGCCAGAAGGTCGTCGGTCGGGCGACTGGCGAACTTAACGACGGACATTTGATTTCGTGCACGGGCGTAGTAGCGCTTGCAGTCGTTGAGAGCGCTTTCGCTGCTCAGGATGATCGAACGTCCCGATGCAAGCTGTGCGCGGAAACCGATCTCGCGGCGCCACCAGGCTGCCTTCGAAAAAAGGTGAGGAAGGCTCCTGTGCTGCAGGTCGGGAAACCACGCGACAACGGGAAACGGAAGCCGCCAGCCGAAGAAGCGCGCATGTTCAAACACGACATCGACGCGCGCTTCGTCGAATGCGGCCGCTGCCGCGTAATCGATCCCGGCAACGAGTGCGCTCGTCAAGCCGGAATGGTCGCGCTCGAATGCCCTGCGCTTGAGGACTTCAACACCGGGAATCCGTGCAAAGGTCGCCAGATCGTTTTCGTCGTCCGACAGTCCCGCAAACACGACAGCTTCCAGCTCGCCGGGACGATATCTGTGCAGCGCGACGAACAGATTGCGGAGGTAGTTAAATCCTCCAGCATGCAGGCGACGCGGTATGAAGGTAAAACCGACACGTAGCGGTCGACTCAACGAATCTGCTCCTTGAACCAGGCAACGTAGTCGGCGATGCCAGCCCGAACGGCGATTTGCCACTCGAAGGACAATGCAGTCAGCAGACCGGGATCGGCAACGAGGCCGAAAGGGTCGCCTGCACGTGTCACACCTGAGAACTCGATGGGAATTCTCCCTCCCCAACTGCGGACAATGGATTCGGCGATATCGGCGACCGATGTGGCAACGCCGGAACCTCCGTTGATGACTGCGACCGGCTGATCCTGCCGGTTGTCGCCGATGCGCGCCAGCAGACGCGCAACATCGCGGACGTCAATCCAATCCCGCAGCTCTTGTCCGGTTCCACCGAGCTTCAACACCCCAGCGCCTTCGCTCAGGCGCGTGCAGAGGTCCCACAGCAACTGCTTGCGCAGATTGGCGCCATAGACCGAGAACAGCCTCACGATCGTGCTCTGCAAGCCGAAGGTGGCCGCATAGCTACGACAGAGCTGCTCGATCATGAGCTTGTGCTGCCCATAGGGAGACACCGGGTTGGTCGGGGCGCTTTCGCTCATGCGATTTGCATTGCCGGCTCCGTAGACCGCCGCGCTGGACACGACCACGAGGTGACACTCGGGTGCGCTGGTTCGCAGCCATTCCAGCAGCCGGGCCGACGTCGCCACCGTGCGCGAAAAATCCTCGTAGGGCTGCGCGATGGACGCGCCGACGGACGATCCGCCTGCAAGATGGAATAAGACGGTCGGCAGCCCGGTGTGTACCGCCAATGCGCCGAGATTTGTGGAATCGACCTCGCCGTTGAGCCAACGGCCTATCCCAAGCCGGCGCCTCTCAGATTCATCGAGCGCCCCGTGGCCGAGGCCGTGCACGGCCGATCCCCGCTGGGCAAGCTCGCGGATCAAATACCTGCCGATAAATCCGTTCCCGCCGGTGACCCAGATTGTCATGATAGCGCCCCACGCCCGCAGCCTGCCGCATTCATCGAAACGTAGCGAAACATGCGAGGTGATACCGAGGCGACCGCGACGCGGCGCGAAGTACGGGAAGACCTTTTGCCCGGTCTCGATGGATTCGTAGAGAGCCGAGAACCCCTCGGTTCACGGACAAGATGTTTATCGAGCATATACAAGAGCTGCACCAGGGAACGGGGCCAAGGGCGGTCGTCCAATCTCCGGGGCACGACTCTGCACATCCGCAGCGCCTCTCTCATAATTCATGCAATTCCCGGAACATGCTCACGCCTCTCAAAAATTTAAGAGCGGCCAGCAATGCTACTTATAAGCAATGAACGAATACAACCGGCCAGGCCGGTTGTCGAAATAGCTGCCGACCCTTAAGGCTATTTCGATTACTTTCCGAGAAATCACGACTCGCACGAGCGAGGAGAGATGAACTTTCCGAGAATATTTTTCTACGAGTTCGTCTCGAATGCGGTCGGTCGTGTATGGATAGAGATTTATAGGACTCGTAAGCGGTGAAAGCACATTGATTGAGCGAAATCTCGCTTCCTTCAGCGCGCCAAGGTATTGGTCCAAGCGGAACGCATTCTCTCCCCCATAAAGATGATGTAGCGGATGTAGGGCGAGGAAGCGAGGCAAGTCGCTATCTTTGGTGATTACGTGTTCTCTCGCTGCTAGCAGCAAACCGCCGGGTTTAAGCACCCGATACATTTCCGAGCATGCATTCCCAAGGTTGCGAGTATGATGAAGCACTGCTCGCGCAAAAACGACGTCAAAGCTCGCGTCAGGAAAAGGAAGTTGCTCTGAAAACCGCTCAACAACCTGTATATTGAGCTGCGCTTCTGTCGAAAGCCTCCGGATTGCAGCCGCCCCAACGATCGCGCTCGGATCAGGCTCGAGAGCCGTGACTTCGAATCCCAGCCGAGCCAACGCATAGCTTGCTATGCCCCGTCCTGCGCCAACATCCAGCGCTTTCCCTCGCTTGGCCGCCAACAGACGTGACACTTCCTGCCACTCTGCAGACGCACAGTACCGGTCAGCCGCAACGATGAGCGGATCATCGTAGAAGGCGTCCAACACAAGCTGCTGTTGGTCCGGCTGCTCGCGAAGCCAACAGACTGCGTCTTCCCAAGAGCTTTTGGCGATAGAGTTCATGAGCTTGAATCTAGCCCGCGATCAATTCCTGAAACCGCATCCATTGACGTTGTTTGCTATACTTGGCCTGGACCATATTGTGACCCGCCTGCGCGATCGATGAGGCCCAAGCCGGATCGGATAGAAGTCGACGAACTAAAGCAGGAATCTGGTCGGGCGATGAGTAAGTTACCATGGTCTTACCATCTATAAATCCCTCTGGGTAGTGCCCATCATCCGTCAGAAGAACTGAACCACAACCGGTCGCTTCAAAGCACCGCATGTTTCCGCGATCCGACCCCGCCATATCAACAGCGCCATTCAGGACTATACGCGCATCCGCAAATTTCGCGTACATCTCTCGCCCATATACCGGCCCCTGTGTAAACTCTCGTACCCGACGAGGATATGCATGCTTCCTCAGGACAGGAACAAACGGAAAAGCATTGGCTAAACGCGCCAAACGTCCTTCTTCGAGATGCAGACTCATTCGAACGCCTTCAAGAGACGCAGCCTCCTTCAATGCGGCCGTCCTCGCGACGTGATGGCGAGAAAATCCTCCAACGAATACCAGATCCAACGATCTCTCCGCCTGCCCCGCATAATTACTCATCGCAGGATCATATGCCGGCGCGAAATAGGCAGTTCGGCACCCCCTCCGCTCCCAGTCCCTCAAAATCGACGGAAAATTGCATATGACAAGATCATATCCAGTCAGATCCACATTCCCGGAAGGTGCCGCCCGCCAGCAGATAGTGCGCCTTACACATCCCGGCAGTCTTCTGACGAAATCAGAACCATACAGCATGGGATCCAGGTTATAGAAAACTTCAGCCTTATGTTCTTCGATCTGTGCCAACAAGATCTCGGCCAAGTCATCTGTCCGAAGGCCGCGCTCGCGTGCCCAAGCATTCTGCAGGTCGTCATCATCCCCGTTTGTGTAGAATGCCAACGGATCGCATTCGAGCACAGGATGCAGAATGTGCAACGCTGCGAACCGACTGTACAGGAAGCTTGAGATTTGTCGGGTAAACGTAGCGTCACGCAGCTTTGGCCGATGAGTGCGAAAGCCTCTCGATAGTCCGTTGTTCTGAAACACCCTCATTGCGACGACTGGATCTTATTATCTGAGTCCAGCATCCGAACAATACGGGCTGGATTTCCAGCAACGAGAGCACGGGGTGGAACATCGCGCGTAACGACTGAGCACGCTGCGATGACAGCTCCTTCTCCGATCGTCACTCCCTTCAGTATCGTTACATTAAATCCGATCCAAGCCTTGTCGCATATCACGACAGACGCGTTGGGCACGTATGTCCAGTCCTTCCGATTCCGAGCCCAATCGCGCACATCGTTTCGACGCAGATCCCATTCCAGGCTATGGGAATCATGATCGACGATAGTAGCCCCCCAAGAAACCAGAACGTCGTTTCCAATAGAGACGCTCCGAAAGCAGATCAAAGTCGACAAGCCTAGATAACTCCGGTCGCCGATGCGGACCTCGCCTCCCTGAGCTTCGAATATGATATTGGCGTGAACTATCGAGCCGTCACCAATCTGAAGTCGATTGCCCGAGACACGACGCAACCGCCGCCAATCGACCGACGTTCTGTCTCCGAGTGCAACTGCCCCCGATCTCCAGCTTTTCCAGCCTAAGAAGATATCAGCGACCCGGACAGGAAGGGAGTTCAGCATTAACTCCTCTCCTTGCTCTCGATTGCTTCCAATGAACCACCGTCCACAATCGTTCGCCATCGATAGCGTTCGAGGTGTTGGATCACGGCCACCGCGATCGGCAAACCCAACCCGCCAGTCAAAATGGACGTTGGCAACGCTGAGATCATGAGATTGTAAATGCCTATAAACGACGCCGCGAGGACTGCCAGAGTCATGGCCGTCTTCCCTTCCCTCAAAAGCGACAAATCGATCCATCTACATAGGGCGCCGGCCACGAGTGAGTAGATAACCACCCCAAAATAGGAAAAGTCCGCCCAGGCATCGGCGATAAACATCGCTGTGGTATGAGTTCCATCAACGGATCGCCATACTCTTGCAACGAGGTCATAAGACGGCTCCCATTTCCAGCCGACGATCGCGGCGAGCACGCGCAAATTACCTCCCCACATATGGTCGAGCCGCCAGGGAAACGCACCGAAGTACTCCATCAGAGCAGCGTTCGAGAAATCGAAAGCGCGATAGTAGAAAAACTCGAACGCGTCGCTTGGCCGCATGCCCGGAATTGCGATCAGAAATATTGGAATGAAGATTAAGAAGGCCACCCCGACTCCGAGAAGGCCTATGCGCCAATCAAGATTGTTGCGGAAGAGAAGATACCCGACCAACAACAATTGCAGGATGAACAGTACGATGGGTGCCTTGTTAAGCGTCTCAAGCTTGCCCAATATCGTAGCAGCGAGGAGCAGCGCGGTGGCGGCGGCCAACATCCACGAGCGCCGCCCCCACGCAACCAACCCAGCCCAAACGATGATCATCGGCGCGAAAGTGCCTGCCACCAGATTGTAGAGATAAACGTGGCTCCCACCATGGTTTTGGCGATAGACGATTTTGGCAAACTCGTCACCAGGTACTGAGAGGTAGCCTAACAGTATCTGCAGATGATGCTCTCGATATGAGATCCAGAACATGAAAGCTGACAGCAACAGGCTGATGCCCAAGAGCCACACCTCTCCCGAAGGAATGCTGGCCAGAGGCTTATCCCTCCAGTTTCTTAGTCCGTCGCGTGTGCTCAGGACCGCAGCCGGCATGAGTCGATTGACAATTTCGATTCCAGCTGTAACCGAGATAAACATCAAGGCTATTGCGAGATTCAAGGCAACTGTGACATCCGAAAAATGTGCAGACTGTGATATCTCCCTGTCCACCGCCGAGATTGGCAGGCGCCACACCATGTAGACTAGATAGGCGGGGCCATAGACCAGAAGCAGGAAGCTGATCAGCATGGTCGATACCGAGACGAACCCCTCGCATCGGAAAAGCAGATACAGCGCGGCATAGGCGATCGCCAGCGTCACAAGCACGTAGCTCGCAATAACCATCATCGCCTCCCTGCCCGAAGCCGCTTCAAGGAATGGTTCAACCGATAAAGCAGGGCATTGTTTGCGAAGCTCTCGTGCAAAACGGGAGGCAGGGCAACGAGCCTTTCAAGCTCGCTCACCGTTATTCCCAACTTCTTGGCCACAAACCGCTTGTCACGAGCGGCCTGCTCCTTCGTCACCAGAGGCTTTTGAAGCTGCTCCAGCGCCTCGTCTCGCGTCATCTGCCGGGCAACGATCAGCGCGGAATAGTGCAGCCGCCGCTTGTCGAAGGAATAGCGGGTCGGCAGGTAGATCTCCTGGTAAAACTTGGTGAAGCGGCTCTCCTGGTGCTTGCTGCCATAGTCGACAAAGCCGTATTCATCCATCAGCAGGCACTTTGCAGCTTCCTTGTCGTAGGGAAGGTAGTTCAGGGGCTTGAGGATCTGAACCTGTCCGCGGGCGCGCACCAGCCACAGGTATTGGAGCGTTCCCATGAGAGGAAACGTCCGCAGCGGGGCCGTTCCATGCGCCTTGTGAATGGCCCTGACGTTGCGCCCGTCCATGGCTGGATATCCGCCATCAGGGATGTGGATGCTCTCGCTGCTGAAGTTGACGCCGTTCATGAAGTAGCGCTGACCGTAGCGGTGAGCGAGCCTGTAGAGGGTGGAGAAGAATGCGTGGTCTTGCGGCGTGTCCTGATTGAGCACGGACGCGCGCAGATACGCCAGTTGCAGATCGCGCATTTCCTCCCACTCAACCACGTAGGTGTAGAGATCGATGTCGAGTTGCCTGACCATCTTCTCGATGTTGCGGACGGCCGCTTCCGTATTCCAGCCACCGTCGACATGAACCGCGAGCATCCGCAGATTGAGCTCACGCTTGAGAAAATGAGCGAGATAGGCGCTGTCCACGCCGCCGCTCAGCCCAATCATGACATCGTAGGGTTTGCTTGCCATCTCCTGCTTGATGCTCTCGACCGTCTTCTCGAGCCTGGCGCGCCCCTCCTTGGTGGGCCACCACTCATGCGGCTTGCGCGCGATGGCGTCCCGACAGCAGATGCACTGACCGGTTTGGTCGAACGTCACCCCCGGATTGTTGTTGTCCATTACGCAGATCGAACAGACCTGATATCGTCGGCTACTCTGCAGCATCGGCACCCTCTCGCAGGTTCGCCCGCATCTGCTCGATATCAGCCGCAGAAGGATACGTGATGAGGACTGCCCGCAGGCGTCCATAGAAAACGAAGGTGCTGCCGGAGGCCACGGCCGATGCACCAGCACGGAGTCCTTCGGCCAGATGCCGGAGCTCGCCCGCACCTCCCACCGCCATCAGGGGGAGCTCGACGGCCCTGGACACGTCCGAGATGAGTGCAAGATCGTAACCGCTGCGCTCGCCATCGCGATCGATGTTTTGCAGGAGGATTTCGCCTGCGCCGGCGGCTTCAGCCATCTGCGCCAGCTTGATCGGGTCGAGATCCGTCACGACGCAACCGCGGTCGATCGCGGTCCGCCATCCCTCTTGCGTGCGCTTGCAATCGACGCAAACCGTCACGGCCTGGGATCCGAATTCATCGGCAATCGACCGGATCACGTGCGTCTGCGTGCTGGCCCGACCAAGAACAACCTTCTCGACGCCGGCCGCGAAGATAGGCGACACGTCCGCAACCGAGCTCACGCCGCCGCCGTAACTCATGGGCATGAAGCACTCGCTCGCAATCTCGCGAATGAAGCCCACATCCGGCCGTCTTTGCTCGACCGACGCGTTGATGTCTAGCACGCAAATCTCGTCGACCTCCTTTTCGTTGAAGATGCGAATGACGTTGAAGGGATCGCCGACATAGACCGGCTCGCCGAAACGGCGCGTCTTGACGAGGCGGCGGCGGCTATCGAGCAGCAGGACCGGAACGACGCGGGCTCTCATCTTGCGGCTCTCTCGACGAAGTTGCGGAGCAGCGCCATGCCGAACCGATGGCTCTTTTCGGGATGGAATTGCACACCGTAAATATTATCGTGTTGCACCGAGCAGACGACCGGCTGATCGAACTGGTAAGTCGCCGCCACGTCGCCGGCATGGTCGCATTCCATGCGATAGCTGTGTGTGAAGTAGAAGCGGAAATGCCCCTCACCGGCAAACAGCTTGGCATTCGGCATGACCTCGATGTCCGCCCATCCCATGAACGGCACCTTGAGCTTGAGAGCGGAATCCGACCGCATCCGAACCGAAGCCGCCGCAACCCAGCCCAGTCCTCCCGAGGAGCCCTCCTCGCTGCCACGCCCGAGCAGCTGCATCCCAAGGCAGACGCCGAGCAGCGGGATTTTCCGGACAAGGGCCGCGCTTTCGAGCGCGGGAATTAGGTTGGAATCGCGCAGTCTCTGCATGGCGGCGTCGAACGCACCGACACCCGGCAGCAACAGGTGACTGGCTTCGAGGATGGCCGAGGGTTGATTGGTGATTCGTGCCTCGTAGCCGATGAACTCCAACATGTTTACGAGGGCGCCGGGATTCCCCACTCCGTAGTCGACGATCGTAATCATCGCAATTCCCTCCTTGCCATCACTAGCGCGAAGGCACTTATCATACCAGCAAGCAGGACGCCCGACGCAATCACCGCAACAGGTTCGAGAAAGCGCCCAAGCACTGCAAGGACAGCAGAGACTGCCGCGCCGAGGATGCCGGCGACGGCAAAGGATTTCAGCAGTCTGGGGGTCGGCCAACGGGCCGCACCATAGCAAATCCAGAGGACAGCAAGATAGCTGAGAGTCAACGCAACGCTTTGCAGGGCCACGGCCTCCGGCAGCGAGCGCCCGGAAGCAAGCACGGCCCACAGACAGCCGACCGAGCTGATGGCGGCGACGGCTTCGAGCTTGAGATTGAGGTCCTGGCGGCCGATCGAATCGAGAAGCCGGTCCATCCAGTTCGTCATCATGAAAAGCGATGCAGGCCCCACGAGGATCGCCGAGAGCCCGCCAACACCTTGCCATCGCGGCCCGAGTACGATGGCGAACAGCGTGTCGCCTCCGAACACCAGCAGAGCAATCCACGGGCTGCTGACAACGAGCAGCCAGCGCATGATCCGGTCGATCGCCGGGCCTTGCGCGGCAAGGCCTTCGGTCGCCGCGCGATGAAAGAACACCGGCCTCAAGGCAGCGCTCGTGAATGCTGACGGAAGATGCGTCAATCTCCAGGCCTGGCTGTAAAGGCCGACCTGTGCGGCCGTCCCGAATGCGCCGGCGATGAAGATCGGCGCGCGCTCGCGCAGCAGGGAGAGCACCGTGAAAGGCAGCGAGAACTGCAGGAAGCGCCTGTTCGATGCCAGGGCGGCGAACATTGCGCGCGCATTCACCGGCC
Organism: Bradyrhizobium sp. WYCCWR 13022; assembly: GCF_030435535.1. NCBI lineage: Bacteria > Pseudomonadati > Pseudomonadota > Alphaproteobacteria > Hyphomicrobiales > Nitrobacteraceae > Bradyrhizobium > Bradyrhizobium sp. WYCCWR 13022. Next base: position 106,869 of record NZ_JAUIZJ010000020.1, on the reverse strand, counting down.
GCAGGGGGGCCCCGGCGGAGCGCCGCACGCTGCGAGCATAGAAAAGCGTCGCGGCTGCCTGTCCGACGACGCTCCCGATCACGAGCCACACCCCGTCGCCGCTTACAGCGCCGCCGAGTTGGACGAGATTGGCGACGATCGCATTTACCACGGCCCCCGTCGATATCTGAGCAAACGCGCCTTCGCGCATCAACCAAGCCTGGCACGCGATCCCGAGTCCGACGAGAGCAAGCCAGCACCACCCCAGCGCCGCGGGGAGTGGCCCAACGCCGAACTCCCGGAGAGCCCCCATCGAGAGGACGAGGAGGAAACCAAGCACCAGTGCCACGGCACAAACGACGCTTATGATCGCAAAAAAGAGATCGCTTGCGGCCACGGGGTCCCGCTCGATCACGAGGCCGAGGTCAAAGCGAAAGGAGAGCAGCGAGCCAGCGGTGACCGCCGCCGCCTGGATAGCCGCCCAAACGCCGAAATCGGCGGGGGCGTACAGACGAAACAGCACCGGCAGAAGCACGATCGCGAACGCCTGCGACGCGAGGGGACCCAATCCCGCCGCGATCAGGGATCTGCCCAGACCATTGGACGGTTTAGGACTGGCCAAACTTCCCCACCAGATCAATGACAGCGCTCTGCTGTTCAGGCGAGATCTCGGCGAACATTGGCAACGAGAGAATGCGGCTTTGATGGCGATGGGCGTTCGGGAACTGCTCCGGTCGCAAATGCAGGCGTTCGTAGCTCTGAAGGAACGGCAAGGCGGTTGGATAGTTAACCGCCGTCTGGACGCCGTTTGCGTTCAGGTACCGGGCCAGTTCATCGCGGCGAGGATGCTGAATCGTATACAGGTGATAGACGTGCTCTCGCGCGGCCGCGGTATAGGGAACGATCAGGTCCTCGATCTGGTTCAGACCGGCATCATAGATCGCGGCGGCCGCCCTGCGCGCCCTAGTCCAGTCGGAGAGGTGCCGCAGCTTCGCCGACAGGATCGCGGCCTGCAGCCCGTCCAGCCGGCTGTTGATTCCCTCGATCTCATGCTGATGCTTGGTGAGTCCGCCGTGCCGCGCGATCTTGGCCATGCGGCTGGCAAGGGCGGCATCTTTGGTCACGATGGCGCCGGCGTCCCCCATCGCGCCGAGATTCTTGCCGGGATAGAATGAGAACGTCGCGACGTCACCGAAAGTGCCGACCTGCTGCCCCATATATCGCGCCAAATGGGCCTGCGCGCAGTCCTCCAGAACCCAAAGCTTGTGCTTGCGGGCGATCGCCATGATGGCATCCATGTCCGCGGGCTGTCCGTAGAGGTGAACCGGGATGATGCCCACGGTCCGCGGCGTGATCGCGCTTTCGATCGCAACCGGATCGATCGTGAAGGTACGTGCATCGGTATCGCAGAACACCACGTCGGCGCCGCTATGGGTGATCATGGAGGACGTGCTGACCCACGAATGCGCGGTGGTGATGACTTCGGCTCCGGCCGTGACGCCGAGAGCGCGCATCGCGATGTAGAGCGCGTCGGTGCCGTTTGCGCAGGAAACACAGTGGCCCACGCCGATTGCTTCGGCAAACTCCCGCTCGAAGGCATCGACATAGGGCCCGCGGATGAAGGCGCTGTCGCGAATGACCGAAGCGATCGCCTTGTCGATCTCATCCTTGATGGTCTGATATTGAAGATTGAGATCCGCAAACGGTACGTTCATAGCGTCCCCTCAGTCACAGCTATCTGCTTTATTTCCGGATGAGCTTTCGAGCGGGATTTCCCACGTAAAAGCCGGGCTCAGTGATGTCGCGGGTCACGACCGCCCCAGCTCCGACGACCACGTCATCGCAAATCCGCACGGGAAGGATGGTAGCATTTGAACCGATCGACACGCGATGACCGATCGAAGTCGCGCGCCAGAGCTCCCTGTCGCCTCGAGCAGGCCCCCCCGTCGAGAATGAATCGTTGATGAAGACGGCTCCATGACCAATGAAGCAGTCTTCGCCGATGGTCACCAGCTCACAGACAAAGGCGTGCGACTGCACACGCGTCCTTGCCCCGATCCGGGCCGTCTTCTGGATCTCCGTGAAGGGCCCAATGAAACAATCGTCCCCGATCTCGCAGCCATAAAGGTTGCATGGCTGGACAATCTTGACTCGCAATCCGAACGTCACGTCGCGGACGTCAACCTCGTTGACGGTTGGCGAGTTCATGATCTTTCGCCCAACCGGCACCGCTTCGGATTGAAGTGGAGTTCGACTTCCTTACCGGTCTCAATCGATTCGTACAGAGCCGAAATGAGCTCAAGGCTCTTGCGCCCTTCGAGCCCATCGACCAACGCTGGGCTCTGGTTACGCAAGCAATCGACGACATGCTCGTAATAGGCCTGATGCCCGAATCCGTAAACGTTAGGAGGATTGACTGAAAACCTTTCGATCACCTCCGCGTCTGAAGGCAACTCGTCACGAAATTGCCAATGCCGAATGTTGTTAACCGCGAAGCCTGCGATTTCCACCGCTCCCTTCTCTCCCAGGATCGAAAGCGAACCTTCCAAATCTTTTGGTCGCACGGCCGTCGTCGCCTCAATGACCCCAAGCGCGCCGTTGCGGAATTTTAACGTCGCAACGGCCGTGTCCTCCGCCTCGATGTTCGCGAGCGCCGTAGCGGCTCGCCCATGCACGCTGACAACGTCGCCGAAAAACCATTCGAGCATATCGACGTGATGGCTGGCCTGATTGGCAAGAACTCCACCGTCGTAAGCCCAGGTTCCTCGCCATTTGTCCTGATCGTAATATGACTGATCCCGACACCATCGCACACGCACGGTTCCGAGGATCAACTTGCCGAACCTGCCCGCCTGCAAGGCCTCTCGGGCCTTTACCACCGGAACGTTGAAGCGGTTCTGCTTCACCACGAATAGCTTTACGCCAGCTGCATCGCAGGCTTGGATCATCGCATCGGCGTCCGTAAGCCGCAGGGCCATCGGCTTTTCGACCACGACATGCTTTCCGGCCTTCGCGGCATCGATGGCATGCGCGGCATGCATTCCACTCGGCGTCAGAATGGAAACCACATCCACGTCGGCCCGCTCGAGGAAATCCGCGAGGTGGTGAAACGCTGGAACCGCATACCGAATAGAGAATTGATCTGCACGGTCGGGTAATTCGTCGCACACGGCGGCCAGAACAGCACCTTTGATGTGCCCGCCCCCTAATAAATCAGCGTGACGCTTGGCTATGCGCCCACAGCCAAGCAGGCCAACTCTAATCATGCCTGCAAGATCCCCGATCAATTTGATGGATGCTGACCTCGATCGAACGCCCAAGCCCGATCGAGGTTTTATTAGCAGTATCTTGTCAGCAAGCGCAAGGGAACTGACCGATTCCCTACGCGAAATTCTTCTCATCGAATCAGATATTTACGGACATAGCGCACACTCGCGGTGGCTATTAGCATGAACGTTGGTTGGCGCTTGACGCGTGTTGGCGAAGGGCGCATTAGCGCTGAGGAATTCCTTCCCACGTTATGTGTCGAAGATCCTCGCCAACCTGCTCGGACCCATCCTATTGCTCAAAGACCCTAGCCTTGAAACCGTCGCGCGATCGGATATCCGGATTGCCGAGATTGATGGTCTGAGGGGCACTGCCGTCCTTCTTGTCCTAATCTGGCATTTCATTGGAGCCGTCCTCTCCCAGGCCACCAGCCTTTCGAAAATTGTAAGTGCGATACTCATCTTTGGCCGAACCGGTGTGGATCTATTCTTTGTCTTATCGGGGTTTCTGATTATTGGAATACTGGTAGATCGCAGGAATTCCGCCAACTACTTCCACGTTTTCTTTATAAGGCGCGCCCTGAGGATTCTGCCTCCTTACACAATGTTGCTTGTTGTCTTTTGGACCCTCACAGCGATCTCGCACGAAAATTACTATTTCGGCAGCCAAATCCCCTGGTGGAGCTTCGCCACTTTTACGCAAAACTGGTACATCATCAAGATAAACGCTTGGGGACCTGGCGCCGCGTCGGTGACATGGTCAGTCGCGATTGAAGAGCAATTCTATATTGTTTTTCCGATCATCGTTTATTTGATCCCTCGGAAATATCTAATCCACCTGCTGATTTGCGTCGGGATCAGTTCAATTTTGGCTAGAGCGGCTTGCTTCCTACTCTATCCGCAAAATGCCTTTGCACCGTACGTAGCAACCTGCCTCCGGTTGGATGGCCTTTGCGCCGGAGGTATTCTTGCCATAGCCTATCGCGACGACCTTCTCCGGCAGAAGTTGATCGCCTTTCGACAGCCGCTTAGGAACGCCAATGTCGCATTTGCCGCATTCATTCCCTTCTTCCTTGTTGCCATGCATTGGCGTCCAGGAACAACAATGTATTACTGGGGCCACACGTATCTAACCGTTCTATATTCACTGACCCTTGCGACGATCTTGACTAATCCCGGTTCAAGGTTCTGTGACTTACTTCGAGTGGGAATTTTGCGAGGATTGGGCACGATATCGTATACTGTTTATTTGTTTCATCCGTTGTTCATTGGCGTGGCTTTCTTAGCGGCAGGAAAGATAGAGGAACTGAAGTCCATCTCCGATGCGTTTCTGTTGGTCGCGGCTATGATTCTCACACTGATGTTCTCGAAGGCGTCTCACTTGCTCATCGAAAGCAAGTTTTTGGCGTTCGGTCACCGGCTCAAGTATTCACCCACGTCGACTGAGTATTCCCGCTGATGAACTTCAGTGGCGTATCGGTTGCTTCGTCCACCGGTGGAAACCTGATCTTCTGGAGTCAATTGGCTAGCAACAACCGTTGAAGTTGGCGCTGGGCAAGCAAAGCGAAGCCATCTATGTTCGCCTCAGGAGTTTCCAACTTTTGCTACCTGAGATTGTAAAGTGAAGACTATTAGCGTTGTGACCCCTTGCTTCAACGAAGAGCTCAATGTCAAAGACTGCCACGAGGCAGTCAGGCGGGTGTTCAATGAGAAGCTCGAGGGTTATCAGCGCGAGCACATCTTCTGCGACAATGCCTCCGACGACCGCACGGTCGAAATCCTACGAGGCATCGCCGCCGCCGACCCCTCGGTACGTATCATCGTCAACGCTCGAAATTTTGGCCCCCTGCGCAACACTTTCAACGGCGTAATGGCTTCAAGCGGTGACGCCGTGCTTCTGTTCATGCCCGCCGATCTCCAGGACCCGCCGGAATTGCTGCCCGATTTCGTCAAGCTGTGGGAAGCGGGCAACGAGATCGTCTACGGCATCCGCGCCGTGCGCGAGGAAGGCCGGCTAATGCGCGGCATCCGTAACGTCTACTATCAGCTCCTCACCCGCTTCTCCGAGATCAAGGTGCCGCCCGGCGTCGGCGACTATCAGCTCGTCGACCGCAAGGTGGTCAACCGGATGCGGCAGGTGCGCGACGGCTATCCGTTCATGCGCATGATGACGTTCGAATGCGGCGGCCGTGCCGTCGGCGTGCCCTACACCTGGCGTGCGCGCAAGAAGGGACTGTCGAAAAATCGCGCCGCGGCGCTAATCGACCAGGGCCTCAACGGTCTAGTCTCCTTCACCTCGGCCCCGCTGCGCTTCGGCCTGTATGCGGGCTTCGTTCTCTCGTTCCTGAGCATCGGATATGCCGTCGCCAATCTGCTGCTCGGCCTGATCCTCTACCAGCGTCTTGCAGACCCCGGCATCCTCACCCTGATTGTCGCGATGTTTTTTTTCGGCGGCGTCCAGCTATTCTTCATGGGTATGATCGGGGAATACATTCTGGCAATCTACGGCCAAGTCCGCGAGAAACCCGTCGTGTTCGAACGCGAGCGCATCAATTTCGACGGGCCGCAGCCGTAGGACTTATTTTACGGCCTACTCGGCGGCCGCGTGCCAGGCGAGCGTTTCGCGCAGTCCCTCGTCGAGCCCGACCGCAGGACGCCAGCCCAGGGTTTCCAGCCGCGTCATGTCCGCGGCAAGCACCATGACCTGATCGAAGCGATACGGCACTTCGCCAAGACCGAGCTCACCGGTGCCGATCAGCTGGTGCAGCCGCGTCACAGTGTCACGAAGCTGCGGTGCATCGGGGCTGCCGAGATTGTAGATGCCTTGCGCTCCAGGGCTTTCAAGCACCAGGCGAACGCCGGCCGCGGCATCGCGGGCGTGGAGGAAGCCCCAGCGCTGCTCACACGCGGTCAGCGCCATGCGTCCACCGGCGCGCAGCGTGCGGATCAGGGTCGGGATCAGCCAGGCTTCGCCATCCCTCGGACCATAGGCCGAGAAGATACGCAGCCAGGCGAAGCGCAGCTTGCGCTCGGCACAGCGCCGCTCGGCCATCAGCCCGCTGGCGAGCTTGGCGATGCCGTAGAACGTCGTCGGCCGCGACACGTCGCTCTCGGCGATCGCGCGATCATAGGGACCGTATTCGGCCTGCGATCCCGCGCCGATGAAGACCGTCGCGCCCGCATCGGCAGCAAGGTCGACCATCTCCACGGTGTCGGCGATGTTGTGCACCTGGTCCTTGCTGTTGCGCTCGGCGTTGCCCACCCCGCGCCACGCCATATGCACGACGGCATCGGGCGCAAAGGAACAAAGTCCGCCCCCGAGCGCGGGCAGATCGTCCAGCGTACCCTCGATCACGGTGAGGCGGTCCAGGATGGCAGCGAGGCGCCATGGCCTGGTACCAGGCCGCAGCAGCACGGCCACGTCATGTCCCTGCGCAAGGAGGTCTTCGGCGGTGTACGATCCCAGAAAGCCCGTCGCGCCCGTCACGAATATGCGCATGGCAACGACCTGCCGCCCTAGACGATGCGCAACGACGCCGGCCTCGGATAATCCACGAAGCGGTTGCCGTCCGCATATTCGCTTTCGCCGAGATAGGGAAACTGGTCGTTGATGGGGCGACCCATCTCGAGCTTTGGCTCGATCAGCGTATGCTCGCTCAGCATCACGTCGATCACGATCGGTCCGCCCTCGAACAAGCCCGGCTCGATCTGATCGAGGCTCTCGATGCGGGCGTAGCGCAGGCCATAGGCCGCCGCGAGCGCGCCGAAATCCGGGAAGCTCAGACCGTCGCGCGAGGCGCTATAGCGGCTCTGCATGTAGCTGTCCTGGAACTGCTTGATGATCCCGTACGAGCCGTTGTTCATCACGATGATCGCGATGTCGAGATTGTTGTGCTTGACGGTGTGCAGTTCCTGGATGTTGAGATGGAAGCCGCCATCACCGTTGTAGGAAATCACCTGCCGGTCCGGCCGGTCGATCTTGGCGCCGATCGCAGCCGGCAGCGCGTAGCCCATCGGCGAGTTGCCACCCGGATTGAACAGCGTGTGGCGCTTCACCTTGAACGCCTGGTAGAGCCAGCAGACCGCAGCACCGGTGTCGCCGATGACGATCGCGTCCTCCGCGATGATCTCGTTGACTCGGCGGATCACATCGTAAGGCGACAGCGAGTTCAGCCGCGCGGCGGAGGTCGAGACCTCCTTGTGGTAATAGCGCTGCTTCATCCCGGCGACGTAGTCGCTCCATTCCTTGCTGAGCGGGCCGACATCGAGCTGGCGCAACACCTCCGGCAGCGCGGCAAAATCCAGATGGCTGACGCGGTAGCCGTCGTTGCGGTACTTGGCGAGCTCCTCCTTGTCGACGTCGACGACATGGACGGTCGCGCCGGTCGCGAACTGCTTGGTGTTGCCGGAGCGCTGGCGGTTGTCGAGCCGGCTGCCGAGCACGATCACGGCATCGGCGTTCTGCAGCACGAAGTTCGAGCCGCGATTGCCGTAGACGCCGATCTGGCCGACGAAGCCTGGATGATCGTGATCGAAATAGCTGAGCCCGGCCCAGCTCGAGACGAACGGCAGGCCGCTTTTCGCGAGCCAGCCCGCGACATCATGCTCCACGCCGGCAAGCCCGACGCCGGCGCCCCAGAGCACCACCGGGCGCTTCGCCGCGGCAAGCGTCCGCTTCAGATCCGCCAGCACCTGCGCCGGCGTGTCCGTCGCCTCGGAAAGCTTCGACGGCAGCAGGATGTCGTCGCCGACTTCGATCTGCTGAATGTCCATGGGAACGTCGATCAGCACCGGCCCCATCCGTCCGGAGGTCGCGATCGAATAGGCCTTGGCGAGCTCCTCGCGCAGCTCCGCTGCGCTCTTGACCATCACCGCGTATTTGGTGATCGGCCGCACCATCTCCACGATCCTGGTTTCCTGGAACCCGGCCTGGCGCACATTCGCGCCGTGGAATGCGCTGCTCTCGCGCTGGTTCACCTGGCCGGTGATGTGCAGCGAAGGAATGGAATCGAAATGCGAGGTGGCGATGCCGGTGATGAGGTTGGTCGCGCCCGGACCCGAGGTCGCGAGCGTCACGCCGACCTTGTGATTGACGCGCCACAGTGCGTCCGCGGCCATCGCCGCGCCCTGCTCATGCTGGAAACAGGTGTAGCTGAGCTTCGGATGCTGCGCGACAGCGTCGATCATGAACGCGCAGGCGCCGCCCGTCAGCAGGAAGACCCGGTCGCTTCCAACCCGCGCGAGAAACTCGGCAATGTACTGGGCACCATTCATCGCGTCATTCCCGTCACTGGGCGCCGCGGGTCTGGGCAGCGCAGAAATCGCGGATCACCTCGACGACGTAGTCGATGTGCTCGTCGCCGAGCCCCGGATAGACACCGATCCAGAAGGTCTGGTTCATGATCGTGTCGCTGTTGGCGAGCGATCCGTGGACGCGGAAGTTGCGGCCGATCATGTAAGGCTGCCGCACCAGATTGCCGCCGAACAGCAGACGCGTGCCGATGCCGCGCTCGTTCAGGTGCCGCACGATCGCATCGCGCTTGAACGGCGCGCCTTCGCGGACCGTCAGCACGAAGCCGAACCAGGACGGTTCGCTGTTCGGCGTCGGCTCCGGCAGGATAAAGAACTCTTCGAGCTCCTTCAGTCCGCTCTTCAAGAGATCGAAGTTCTTGCGCCGCGCGGCAATGAAGCCTTCGAGATGGTCGAGCTGCGACACGCCGACCGCCGCCTGCATGTCGGTGATCTTCAGATTGAAGCCGAGATGGCTGTAGATGTATTTGTGGTCATAGCCGTGCGGCAACTCGCCGAGCTGCCAGTCGAACCGGCGCTGGCAGGTGTTGTCTTTTCCCGGCTCGCAATAGCAGTCGCGCCCCCAGTCGCGGAACGTTTCCATCGCACGGCGCAATGCCGGATGACTGGTGAAGACGGCGCCGCCCTCGCCCATCGTGATGTGATGCGCCGGATAGAAGCTAAGCGTACCGATGTCGCCGAAGGTCCCGACATGACGCCCCGCAAAGGTCGCACCGAGCGCGTCGCAACAATCCTCGATCAGCCACAATTTGTGTCGCTTGGCGATCTCGGCGATCTTGCCGACATCGAAGGGATTGCCGAGCGTGTGCGCCACCATGATCGCGCGCGTGTTCGGCGTGATCGCCTCTTCGACGAGCTCGGGAATGATGTTGTAGGTGGGAATGTCGACGTCGACGAACACCGGCACCATGCCCTGCGTCATCGAGGGATTGACGGTCGTCGGAAATCCGGTCGCGGCGGTGATCACCTCGCTCCCGGGCGGCACTTGCCGATCGCGGAGCAAGGGCGAGGTCAGCGCCGAGAAGGCGACGAGATTGGCCGAGGATCCCGAATTGACCGTCAGGGCGTAGCGGGCGCCGACGCGCTTCGCCAGCTTCTCCTGGAACTCGTCGTTGAAGCGGCCGGTGGTCAGCCAGAAATCCAGCGCCGAATCGACCAGCGATTTGACGTCGCTCGCATCGAACACCCGGCCCGAGACGGGGACCGAGGATTGCCCGGCGACGAACGGCTTCGATGCATGTGCGACGGCGGAGTACTCCTCCACCAGTTCCATGATCGATTCCCTGATTTGTTCGGGGCTTCGTTGACCCGATCGGGCAGATGCTGGCGTCAATTTCATGAGATCTACTTGGCTTTGACCGCGACGAACCGGCCGCGAGATGGTTTGGATGCCTACTGTGCCGCACCGTTCGCGACGGCGCCATGCAATACGCGTTCGAGCTGGTCGAGCGAGACGCGACGAAGGTCCTGACCGCGCTGAAGCGCCTTGTACCAGTCGACGGTGAGAGCCAGCCCCTGCGACAGATCGAGCCGCGGCGTCCAGTTTAGTCGCGTGCGGGCCCGTTCGCAATCGAGCCTGAGATAGGCAGCCTCGTGCGGATGTGGGCCGGCATCGGCGCTCCAGCGCGCGCCGTCGCCCCATTGCGTGATCAGATGATCGACCACCGTGCTGACCGGCACCTCGCTTGCGGCGTCGGGCCCGAAGTTCCAGCCGCCGATAAAACTGTCATCGCCCGCCAGCCGCTCCACCAACGTCAGATAGCCGAGCACGGGGTCGAGCGCGTGCTGCCAGGGCCGCACCGAATTCGGGTTGCGGATGCGTAGCGCGCGGCCCTCGATAAAGGCCTGCATCGCATCCGGCACGAGGCGATCGCGCGCCCAGTCGCCGCCGCCGAACACATTGCCGGCGCGCGCCGTCGCCACGCGCGGTGCGCCCGGCGTGTTGAAGAAGCTGTGGCGATAGGAATGCGTCACGAGCTCGGCGCAGGCCTTGCTGTTGCTGTAGGGGTCGTTGCCGCCCAGACGATCGCCCTCACGAAAGGCCGCGGCCGCACCGTTGTTCTCGTAGCACTTGTCGCTGGTCACGATCAGGATCGCCTGCACCGAGCGCAGATGGCGCGCGGCCTCCAGGACATGCACGGTCCCCATCACGTTGGTGGCAAAGGTCTCGACCGGCTCCTCATAGGAGGGGCGCACCAGCGCCTGCGCCGCCATATGAACGATGACATCGGGCTCTGCCTCCGTCAGGGCAGCGCGCAAGGTCGCGAGATCGCGGATATCGGCCTCTCGATGCCTGATGTCGTCGGCGATGCGCGCGGTCACGAACAGCGCGGATTGATGCGTCGGCGGCAGCGCATAGCCGTAGACGTTGGCGCCGAACTGGCGCAGCAGTAGCGAGGCCCACGCCCCCTTGAAGCCGGTGTGGCCGGTGAGAAAGACCTTCTTGCCGTGCCAGAACGCCGGATCGGTCACCAGACCCTCCATTTGGCACGGTTGTTGGCCCACTCCTCCTCGAGGAAATTGCGATCGCGCAAGGAATCCATCGGATGCCAGAAGCCGTGATGCACGTAGGCGCGCAGATCGTCGCCGCGCGCGAGCTGCTCCATCGGCTCGCGCTCCCAGATCGTCTTGTCGCCTGCGATCAGATCGCCGACCGCAGGCGAGAGCAGGAAGAATCCACCGTTGATCCAGCCGCCGTCGTCGATCGGCTTCTCCTCGAAATTGACGACCCTGTCGCCTTCAATCGAGACCGCGCCAAACCTTTTGGCGGGGCGCACCACCGAAACGGTCGCCTTGCGGCCGTGCGATTTGTGAAAAGCAATCTCGGCCGCGAGGTCGATATTGGCAACGCCGTCGCCATAGGTCAGCGCGAAGAACGGCTCGTCGGCGACGTAAGGCAGCACCCGCTTCAACCGCCCGCCGGTCTGCGTATCCTCGCCAGTGTCGACCAGCGTGACCCGCCAGGGCTCGGCGGTTTCGCGGTGCACCTCCATCCGGTTCTCGGCGAGATGGAACGTCACGTCGGACATGTGCAGGAAGTAGTTCGCGAAGTACTCCTTGATCATGTAGCCCTTGTAGCCAAGGCAGATCACGAAGTCATTGAAGCCGTAACGGCTGTAGATCTTCATGATGTGCCAGAGGATGGGCCGGCCGCCAATCTCGACCATCGGCTTCGGCCGGGTCGTCGTCTCCTCGGCAATGCGTGTGCCCAGGCCACCGGCGAGGATAACCGCCTTCATTCAATTACCCCGCCTTTTCCCGTTGCGGCACACGTCCAACTGCAAGTAGAACAGGATTCAGCCTGATGCCAGTCAAAACTGTTAAAGAGCTTGATTTTTTGGCGTTCCCGACGGTGTCGACAGAGCGAAATCCTGCTCCTACGCTAGTTGCTGCACTCACTTGAGGGAAGCCGTCACCGGATGAACACACGCTTTGACACGCCCGATCAGCAACAAAGGCTTAGACCCAGAAGATTAGGGAACAAAGGCCGAGTCGCGATGTTCATTCTCGCGTTCGCGCTCGCGGCCTCTTTAGCGAAAATCATGTTTCCCATGATCGATCAGGCGAAGCCAAGCCTGATCGACGACCATGATATCGTATTTGCCCTCGACGGCGAAAACACCGTCACATTGCGCTCCCTCGAGGCATGGCTCGCGCAGACACCTGAATATCGAGAACTCCTGGAATCCGGCAAGACCTCACGATTTCGCCCCGGCTACTATGTGCTTAAGGCAATCGAAATCTACGCATGGGGCGGTAACATGCGGCTGTGGTATCTTTTCAGATACATAGCCAACATCGGGACGACCTTGCTGATTGCCGCGCTATTCCTGCGGACGCTTGGCTTGTCGTCCGCAGTCGCGTTCGTGCTCCTCTACTTGGGTCACGAGAGCTGGAGCGACCTGATACCGCGACTTGGTCCAACCGAATTCCAGGGAAACTGCGCCGCGGCCTTCATCGTGTGGGCCGCGTGGAGGTACGTAACGGATGACCAGCCGCAGAAATACTTACTTTGGCTCGTCACGATCACTTCATTTCTGTTTTCAATATTAAAGGAAGTCAATTCGCTCTACCTGCTGGAAGCTTCCGCCCTGGCTGTTGCCTGCGGACTTCTTCTACGGGAGCAGCGACTAGTGAACCTCGGGTTACTTTGCGGCCTGATCGCCTGCGCGGTATTTTCCTTTCTGATGATGACAGTGCGTGAAGCATCGTCGGCACTCACCATCATGGGCGCTCTTTCGGATTATTTGAGGTATTTGCGCCGCGACCCAATCTTTCGGATCATCGGGGCAGTTACGACCGGTCTGCTGGTTTTCCATTTGGTGACCGACTTCACGAGAGGGCACGTGAACCGAAGGCTCTGCGCGCTTCTTCTCCTGGTACTTGCACTAGAGCCAACGCGTCTTGCAACGTATTTTCTCACTCACCCAATTGCCGGTGTCGACGGATTCGATGCACTCTCGATGCGCTATGCATTCCCGTTTGTATTGATGCAGGCGTTGGCTATCGCGTTGGTCGTGGGAGTGTTGAGCCAACGCCTGACGACGTTGCCGATCCCGACTCTTCAGACCAATGCGTCGGTTGGGGCGATGCTCTCCTCGGCGATTGTCATTTCTTTGTTGGCAAGCAACCAGGGAATCTTCCACCGTTCGGTCAAGCCGTCAGTTGAGCTGTGGCGTCAGTTCAATTCGGATGCGGATCAGGCTATCAGAGACGTCGGCCGCAAATTCGTCGAGCAACGACTGGCGGGCCACGATCCTGCGCTCTTTGTAAGCGGCCCCACACCTGGGATATGGGAGCCGGCGCTCGCTCTTGCGCTTTATCTGAAGCTGAGATTGTGGGGAACCCCTGTCTACGCAGACATTACGGGAGTTGCCCCGATCGAGCACGACTACACGATCAGTCTATTAACCAGGTACGGCGCCTCTCCGGTCGCAGGCGAAGAGGCAGCGAAGCTCAAGTCGAACTGTCTCGAGGTTCATGTAGATATCAAGAGAGCTACGGACTCCAAATGCGATATCATTCAGATCCTGAAGCCTTTCTGATCGCGTTAGTTTTCGTCGGAGGATCAACGGATAATGAAATCACCTTGATGGACATCAGCGAAGTAGGAGCCCTGCGTATCATGCTCGACGTTTATCACAAACGACGCTTTGGGAAGCTCATGTGAAAGGGAGAGCTGTCCACCCGTCAAATCTCGTGGAGTTTCAATCGCGCCGGGACTCGCTGGGATCGAAAACTCGGCAAACGCGAAATTACCGGCTCCAGAACTCGGCTTCGCGGAAGCCGCCGGAGACCCAATAACTCCGTCGCCGTTAAGGTCCTGATGAAAGCTTGTCTCGAACGCCTGCAGAGCGGTGCTGTTTGCCGCAAGCACTCCAACGTTTGACGTGTAGTTGCCGCTGTTATCCGTGTACCAGACCGTCAGTTGTGCCCCGCTCTTCCAGGCCACCTCATAACCACCCGTGATCGTCTCGACCCCGACCAATGACCACGAAAATTGACCTTGCGTGACGGGAGTCCCCTCGTAGCTGAATTCAGGACCAGATCCACCCCCAACAGGGTCGAAAAAATAGTTGCTTCCAACCTGAACAAGACTCGTCGACCCGAGGGACTCGATCACCGTTCCGGTGCCACTGGATGGAGTGCCAGTAATACCGTCACCGTTGAGATCCTGATGAAAGCTCGTCTCGAACGCCTGCAAAGCCGTGCTGTTTGCCGCAAGCACTCCAGCGTTTGACGTGTAGTTGCCGCTGTTATCCGTGTACCAGACCGTCAGTTGTGCCCCGCTCTTCCAGGCCACCTCATAACCACCCGTGATCGTCTCGACCCCGACCAATGACCACGAAAATTGACCTTGCGTGACGGGAGTCCCCCCGTAGCTGAATTCAGGACCAGATCCACCCCCAACAGGGTCGAAAAAATAGTTGCTTCCAACCTGAACAAGACTCGTCGACCCGAAGGACTCGATCACCGTTCCGGTGCCACTGGATGGAATGCCAGTAATACCGTCACCGTTAAGATCTTGATGAAAGCTCGTCTCGAACGCCTGCAAAGCGGTGCTGTTTGCCGCAAGCACTCCAGCGTTTGACGTGTAGTTGCCGCTGTTATCCGTGTACCAGACCGTCAGTTGTGCCCCGCTCTTCCAGGCCACCTCATAACCACCCGTGATCGCCTCGACCCCGATCAATGACCACGAAAATTGACCTTGCGTGACGGGAGATCCCCCGTAGCTGAATTCAGGACCAGATCCACCCCCAACAGGGTTGAAAAAATAGTTGCTTCCAACCTGAACAAGACTCGTCGACCCGAGGGACTCGATTACAAAGGGCGCGAGGTGGCTTAGGAGCGCCTCCTCTGAAATCGCCCCGTCGGCGAACTGGAAGCTTTCCACCGACGTTACGGTATCGGTGCCGTCCGGCGAACCGGGGCGCTCATCGATCAGCGTGAATGTCTGCGTCGATGAATTATAGGAGATGGTGTAATTGGCCTCGTTGCCCGAATACACCGCCGTGTCTGTGCCGGCACCTCCGTCGATGGTGTCGTTGCCGCCGCCACCCGTGATCGTATCGTTGCCTGCGCCGCCCTTCAGAACGTTGGCAATGACGTTGCCGATGATGGTATCGTTGGCAGAACCGCCGGTCGCATTGTCGATCAGCGAGCGCGTGTCGCCGTTATAGAGATAGGCATTATAGACGTTGCCGGACGCGTAATGGCCGTTGCCAAGGTAGGCCAGCTGCGTGCTGGAGAACACCGACGAGGCGCCCGGATTGAGGTTGATGCTCAGGTTCGTGGTGTAGTTCGACAGGTCGTAGGTATCGACGCCGCCGCCGTCCCATACCGTCTCGTAGATGCGGTTGGTGGAGCCGCCGACGCCACCGCCGTCCGCAAGCTGTCCGACGCCGTTGATGAACTCCTGCCCCGTCGTCGGGCTCCACGTATAGACGGTAGCGCCACTCTGCGTGGTGTAGTCCGCGCCATACAGCGTCTGCAGCGCGAGGATATCGTTGGCCATATAGGTCTCAGGATATCCGTACTGCTCGTTGGTGTAGCCGGTGAGCGGACCGCCGACATAGCTGCGATAGCTCATGACGGTGTATTCGCTGTCGTCATGCACGGTCGGCACCGCCACATTGGCGGGCCCGCCGGTTTCCTGGCTGTGCTTGAGGCCCAGGGCATGGCCGAGCTCGTGCAGCGCGGTCGTGAAATAGTAATTGCCGAGCTTCGCCTGCGTGTAATCGTACTGCGTGCCGAACCAGACGTCGCCGCCGGCTGCGTAATTGCCGGGGTAATAGGCGTAGGAGGTCGGATTGGCGGCTGGCGACTGCGCGATCATGATGTCGGCGCTACCGCTGCCGTTAAAGGCGATGCTGGCGTTGGTGTAGCCTTGGATCAGCGCGATCGCGTAGTTGATCGCCGCCTGCATCTGGGTCGGCGCAGCCGAAAAGCCCGACGTTGTCGGTTCGCCGTTGCCCCCGGAATAGGACCCGTACGTGCTGGCAGACGTGGGAAAGCTGTAGCTGATCGTGCCAGACCATTTGGTTCCTGCCAGCAAGCCGTCGATATCGGCGTTGCTGGTGGCACTGACGTTGACAGAAGTCGCCAAGGGAATCTCCGAAACAGCCGGCCCGCTCGATCCGGTGGGGGGCAGACGCTGATTCTAGCCAGAGAGATTACGTTTGGTTTAAATTGGGCGACGCGACGCGACCTCTTCCGCATGGCCGTGTTAAGCATCAAACCCCGTAGTCATACGGAGCGGGATGACGAAGCGGTTCCGGGTGCCTGTCCTGATTTGCAAGGAAACCATGAAACGCCAGCTGATCTGTCTGGGCCTGGCCGGCGCCCTGATGGCGCTATCAGGACCGGATCATCTGCCATCCGGAGGGCTGCCTGTTATGGTCGGAGAAGCCAACGCGGACGACGGCGGCAACGCGCGGCACACGCCCTCGGTACCCCCGGCCCGCCCCCCTGCGGCCGCGGTCGCCGAGGAATACGAGCTCGCCCGCCAGAAAGGCACAGCCGAGGCATTCGAGCTTTTCATCGCGCGCCATGGCGACGACCCGCTGGCCGAGAAGGCGCGTGCTGAGCTGGAACAATTGTCCCGCTGATCTCCACCGGGATCGGGACCACACCAGGCATCGCATTTTGCTGGCCGCATCGGCGCCGGGGCGCACTTGCCGCATGCTCTTTCGGCACTATGGTAAGTCCGCAATCCATCCCGGAGCCTTTCACAATGCCCTTTCCGCATGCCTCGGAAGCCCTGTCGCGCTTCACCGTGCTCGATCTGACCCGCGTCCGCTCCGGACCGACCTGCGTGCGCCAACTCGCAGATTGGGGTGCGACGGTGATCAAGATCGACGCGCTGACCGAGGATTCCGGCGGCGAGCAGCCGGGCGGACCCCGTCGGGGGGCCGACTTCCAGAATTTGCACCGCAACAAGCGGGCGATGACGCTGAACCTGAAGGATGCACGCGGGCTTGCCGTATTGAAGCGCCTTGCCGCCAGGGCCGACGTGGTGGTCGAGAACTTCCGCCCCGACGTGAAGAAGAAGCTCGGCATCGACTATGAGTGCTTGCGCGAGATCAACCCGCGTATCGTCTACGGCAGCATCTCCGGCTTCGGCCAGGACGGGCCCTATCACAAGCGGCCGGGCTTCGATCAAATCGCGCAGGGCATGGGCGGATTGATGTCGATCACGGGCGCGCCGGGCGAAGGCCCGATGCGGGTCGGTATCCCCGTCGCCGATCTCACTGCTGGCCTGTTCTGTGCCATGGGCATCCTCACCGCACTGCTCGAGCGCGAGGTCTCCGGCAAGGGGCAGTGGGTGCAGACCTCCCTCCTTCAGGCCCAGATATTCATGCTCGACTTTCAGGCCGCGCGCTGGCTGATGGAAAAGGAAGTCGCCAAGCAGGCTGGCAACAACCATCCGACCAGCATCCCGACCGGCGTGTTCAAGACCTCTGACGGTTACATCAATATCGCCACGACCGGAGGACGGATCTGGGAGCGCTGCGCGCAGGCGATCGGCGCGCCGGAACTCTATAGCCATCCCGATTATGCGACGGCCCCGGCCCGCTCCAAGAACCGCGACGCGCTCAACGCCGAAATCGAGAAGCGCACCGTGACCAAGTCGACCGAGACCTGGGTCCGCGAGCTCAACGAGGCCGGAGTGCCCTGCGGGCCGATCTACGCGATCGACCAGATGTTCGAAGACGCGCAGGTCAAGCATCTCGGCATCGCCCAGGACGTGCCCAACGACGAGGGGCGGCACATCCGCCTGGTCGGCCAGCCCGTGACGCTGTCGCGAACGCCAAGCAAGATGGTGGCACGGCCGCCGGAGTTCGGCGAGCAGACCGACGAGATACTGAAGGAGTTCGGCTTTGGTGCCGACGAGATCGCGAACCTCAGGGACGCCAAGGTGGTTTGAGCACTTCGCTATAGTCCGGACGATCTGAAGAATGCTCACTTGGAAACGACAAAGCCCGGCACAGGGCCGGGCTTTGCAATTCGGCGCCTGTCGATTTTCAGTATTTCGCGACCACCGGGCCGCCACCGAACTGGTAGTTCACGCCGACGCGGAGGATATTGTCGGTGAAGCCCGACGAATAGGATAGGCCGCCGGCCGTCCGAACCGGAACCAAAATGGTTGTCGCAATCGGGCCGGCGCTGACCGATCCGAGATCCATGTAGAGATATTCGAGTTTCGCGGTCCAGTTTGGCGCGATCTTTCCTTCGACGCCGACACCAGCGGTCCAGCCAACCCTTGTCGACGACGTCCCCGGGAATGTTACGGTGACCGGAACGCCGTTAACGTTCGTGCCGGTGATGCTTCCGCTAGTCTGCAACTCGCCGTAGGCGAGACCGCCGGTTCCGTAAAGCAGGACGCTCGGGGTTACGAGGACACCGACGCGGCCGCGGACCGTGCCAAACCAAGTCAGCTTCTGGGTCAAGGTCGAGGTTATGTTCGTTCCGTCGTTGGCGCACGCGACGCAGACGAAATTGCTCGAGCCCTTCTCACCACTGCCCTGGATGTCGGCTTCGAGACCAACCAGCCAGCTCTGGACTTGCCAGTTATAGCCGACCTGGCCACCGCCGATGACGCCGTTTACATCATTGCTTGCGGTGCCGGTGGCCAGAGCAGCGCCTGTCGCTAGGTTCGAAATGGTCTCGGAATTGCGCGCGCGCCCCCAGCTATATCCGACGTTGCCGCCGATGTAGAACCCGGTCCAACCATACACCGTCGCCGCAACGGGCGGCGCCTTGACATAGGGTCTTGCCGCCAGGTCGGCAGCGACTGCACCCGTCGCGAACAGCGACATCGCCGCTGCCATTCCAATCACAATCCGCTTCATGGCAATTCCTCTTCGGACAAATTTTATGACGAAAGTATACCCCGTGCCCTGCCCAAGGACTGTGCCGAGTCAGCAACATCCGGAAATAATCGGGAAAAAGGGGCATCCCTCACCGGAGCACCACGAATCTATCATGTGATTGATTTCAAAGGGAATTGTTCAATAGCGTCAGCCCGATGTCGTCCTGGTCCGCTGCATCCATCGGCCCCGAGCGAGCAACCCGTCGATCACAGGCCAGAACAGGAGCACGATCGCCAGCGTGGTGATCGAGCCGACCAGGCCGTTCGACCAGAACACCTTGAGATCGCCGCCCGAGCCGATCATCGACAGGCGGAAGGCGTCCTCGGCACGGTTGCCGAGCACGAGCGCCAAAGTGAAGGGCGCGAGTGGAATGCCGATCTTCTTGAAGGCGTAACCGACGACGCCGAAGCCCAGCATCAGCCAGATGTCGAACATCGCGTTCTGAATCGCGTAGGCGCCGATGGCACAGGACACCACGATCATCGGCGCCACCGCGGCGAACGGCACGCGCAGGATCGAGGCGAAGATCGGTACCGTCGTCAGCACCAGCACGAGGCCGACGACATTGCCGAGATACATCGAGGCGATCAGGCCCCAGACGAAATCCTTGTGCTCGACGAACAGTAGCGGTCCGGGATTGAGCCCCCACACCATCAACCCGCCGAGCAGAATCGCGGCCGTTCCGGAGCCGGGGATGCCGAGCGCCAGCATCGGCAGCAGCGCCGAAGTGCCGGAGGCGTGCGCCGCCGTCTCCGGCGCGAATACGCCCTCGATGCGGCCCTTGCCGAAGCTCTCGGGATCCTTGGCAAAGCGTTTTGCCAGATTGTAACCCATGAAGGACGCCGCGATCGCGCCGCCCGGCGTGATCCCGAGCCAGCAGCCGATGAACGAGGAGCGCAGCAGCGTCACCCAATATCTCGGCAGATCCTTCCAGACACCGAGCACCACGCGCAGCGAAATGCTCGCCGCGTGGCCGCGCAGCGCCAGCCGCTCCTCCATGGTCAACAGGATCTCGCTGATGCCGAACAGGCCGATGACGGCTACGAGGAAGTTGATCCCGCGCAGGAGCTCGGACGAGCCAAAGGTCATCCGCAGCTGGCCCGAAACCGTATCCATTCCGACGCCGGCGAGCAGAAGGCCGAGCGACATCGAGATGACAGTCTTGTGCTTGGCTTCGCGTCCCAATCCGACGAAGGAGCAGAAGGTCAGGAGATACACCGCGAAGAACTCAGGCGGGCCGAACTTCAGCGCAAAGGACGAGATCATCGGCGCGAGGAAAGTGATGAGCAGCACCGCGACCAGCGAGCCGATGAAGGACGACGTGAACGCCGCGGTCAGCGCCTCTGCCGCCCTGCCCTGCTGGGCCATCGGATAGCCGTCGAAGGTGGTTGCCACCGACCAGGCTTCTCCGGGGATGTTGAACAGGATCGAGGTGATCGCGCCGCCGAACAGCGCGCCCCAATAGATGCAGGACAGCATCACGATGGCCGAGGTCGGGTCCATCGTGAAGGTGAGCGGCAAAAGGATCGCAACGCCGTTGGGGCCGCCGAGGCCGGGCAGCACGCCGACGAAAATGCCGAGCACCAAGCCCACCAACATCAGCACGAGCGTCTTCCACGTCAGCAGGACGGCAAAGCCGTGAAGCAGCAGACCAAAGGCTTCCATCGCGGATCCGCCTAGTAGCCGAAGGCCGCTTCCAGCGGCCCCTTCGGCATGATGACATCGAAGGCGATATCGAAGGTGACGAACATGATCGCCGTGAACAGCAAAGCGGTGAGCAGCGACTTCCACAGCGCGATCTTGCCGACCAGGCGCATGAAGCCCGAGATCAAGAGGAAGCTCGCGACGTAGAGGCCGAGGAACTGCGTCACCAGGCAGAACAGCAGCGTCGGCACGAACACCGCCATGACGCGGCGTGCCTGCGCGCGCGTGACGAAGGTCTCGACGGCTCCGCGGCGCGCAAGCAGCGCCGAGATCAAGCCATAGAGGCTGCCGCCGGCAAGGACGAGAGAGAGATAAAACGGGAAATAGCCCGCCTCGGGCCCGGTTGAATCCCAGGAGGCACCGGTGCGCCAATTGTCGTAGCCGAGGGTGGCGGCGAGCGCGAGCAGCAGCAGGCAGACGATGATTTCGACCGTACGGGTGCTCGTGACGGAGGGGGAGTCGTCTTCAGGCGCGGTCGGATCGTCGACGGCGATTTCAAGATCGGTTTGGGACATGAGTGAGCGAAGCTGTAGCCAATCCCCTCTCCCCGGCTGCGGGGAGAGGGTTAGGGTGAGGGGGATCTCCAAGTGAACGGAGAGGGTTAAACTCGCGGAGAGCTCTCCTCACCCGGATTGCATCTTCGACGCAATCCGACCTCTCCCCCGCACGCGGGGCGAGGTGACCGAGTTACTTCGCGACGAAGCCGGCTTCCGTCATCAGCGACTTGTTCTGGGCATCGTCCTCTTCGAGGAATTCCACCATGTCCTTGCCAGTGAGGAAGATCGGCTTCAGCGCCTGCTTTTCCATGTACTCCTTGTATTCGGCGGTCTGCGTCACCTTGTGGAACAGCTCGACATAGAACGCCTGCTGCTCCGGCGTCACCTTGCCGGGCAGGAACATCGCACGCAGCATCAGGTACTGGACGTCGATGCCCTCTTCCTTGCAGGTCGGGATGTCGGCCCAAGACTGCGCGTCCGTCACCTTGCTGGTGTAGGAGATGCGCTCCTTGTCGAACACGCAGAGTGGACGCACCTGGCCGGCGCGCCAGACTTCGAGATTCTCGCTCGGGTTGTTGACGTTGGATTCGGTGTGGTTTCCGACGAGCTGCGTCGCGGCCTCGCCGCCGGACTTGTATGGCAGATAGGAGAATTTCGCGCCGGTCTTCTGCTCGAGGAAGACCGTCAGCACGTGATCCTCGCGCCTGGAGCCGGTGCCGCCCATCTTGAACGGCGAGCTTGCGGCCTTCGCGGCCGCGACGAATTCCTTCACCGTCTTCGGGCCGGTGCTGTTGTCCCACAGCACGAACTGGTCGAGCGCGATCACCGAAACCGGCGTCAGCTCGCGCCAGTTGAACGGGATCTTGGCCGAGAGCGGCAGCATGTAGATCAGCGAATAGGCGATCAAAACCTTGTTCGGATCACCCTCGCTGGATTTCATATACATCAGCGCTTCAGCGCCGGACGCACCGCCCTTGAGCGAGACGACCATGGGCTGCTTCATCAGATTGTTCTTCTGAATCGCGGCCTGCATCATCCGGGCCATCTGATCGGAAGCGCCCCCCGCGCCCGCCGCCACCACTATCTCGACGGGTTTCGTCGGTTCCCAGCCGGCGACGGCCGGCGCACCCCAAAGCGCAGCCGCCAAGGTGATTGCGGCCTTGATTCGATGTTCCACGCGCGTCTTCCCCAACTTCTTCTTGTAATTGAAAATTCAGACGTGAATTCAGCCCGCATTGTGCTGACAAATCCGGCCGAGTTCAAGTTATTCGCTATCACGCACGTTAAAAAGAGCAGTACCGGACGCGTCTTGGGGATTCCAACGCATTGGCAGCGGGCGGCAGGTCCGCATATGGGCACAGGCAACAAGTATCGCGGCATCGATTGTCGGCTTCGCGAAAACGCTGGGCAAGCGCCGAAGGCGGCGCCAGCACCGCACCGCCACAGCCGCTAGGCAAAGCGGCGACGGCAAGATAGATCCGCTGATATCCGAAGTTCCGTCAACCAGAAATTTTCATTAGCTGTTTCAGTTGCTTCGCTCAAGTTTGCTTCCCGTCATTGGTGTCATGGAAGCAATAAGATTCAGGAGCGGCAGTGCATTGTCGCTGCCGACCGCAGGCAGGGTCGTCGGGCTTCGATCAGCGGGCAGCCAGGACGGGGACACGTCCGACAGATGCTCCCCGGGACTGGGCGGAGATCTAACCGTCACCCGTCAGGCTTCTCGCAGCGGATTTTGTGTTTCCTGATCCGGTTGCTTTTCGACGCGTATTAGCCCGCGCGGTTTGTCTGCAAGTCGCAACTGCGCAGCACCTCGCGTTCGGACACACGCTATGCCCTTGTTCGTCCAGCAAAGCAGCAGAGGCCCCGAAACCGCGAACTCACAAAGGGCAAGAACTGTATGTGGCCATGCCTTGCCGTGTGCCAAAAAGGAAGCAGCCCGCGACCGATGCGGCGAGCCAAGGTCGCTGCCTCAGGTCTTGACCTTGTGAGAAGCTGCGATGCGCAGAAACCCGAGCGAAGCGCGGCGACCAACCCCGCATAACTCATTGCCGGTGCTTCGATCGTCAGCAGCGGCATGATCGAGCGACCGCGTCATCAGTTTGTTACCGAATAGGATGCACGATTGGGATCGCGCCGCAAGCCCCGAAGGCTCGACGCCCTAGTGATCGCCGCCTCTGCCCCCGGATGGATTGACAACTTCCGCAAAGAGCGAGGCGGCGATCCGGGGGGCGGACGTAAGTCAAAACGATGCGAAGTTATCTACGACCGTGGTGGCGCTTTGGCAGTATTAAACGGCCCGCCAGCGTGAGCCGGCTGGCACATCTGCTCAACGCTTCAGCCGCCGGCGGTAGCGTCATCGGCCGCTGCCGATCGCGCTCCGTGAGTCGACGACGGCGCTTCACGAGCCACCCACCGCTGTCCAACCAGCCCGCACCGCGACCGATGGCGGCGCTTCACGTGGTTTCGGCCTTGGTCAGGAACGATTGACGGGCAGCAGCCTGCTCTCGATGGCGTTCCCTAGTGGCGTTGACTCGAACTCCGTGTCCAACACCTTGATTTCAGGTAACAAAATTGGCTCGACCGGCGGCGGAACGTTCGTCGGAGCGCAAAACACCGACGCCAACACAATGAGGGCGTCGGCAAATCGAGGGCGTCGCCAAATCGAGTTTAGACAGAACAAATGGTTTCGGCATTAAGTAGATGGCAGTGAAGGAACTGGCGCGGTCCATACGACTGCACGTGACACCATGGTTAGCGCAAACAGCGGCAATGGTCTTTGGTCCATCGCGCCGCAAGAAACTTCAATCAATCGAGCATGGCTGATCGAACGAGCGTTCTCAATAATTCTGGAATTGGCGTTCCATCAGAGGGCACTCCATCAGCTGTGCTGATGAGCAGGAGCGTTGTCACGGGCAACGTCACCGGCATCGGCTTTGTGACTCGCGTGTCGCTGTCGACGTACAAGGCTAACGCAATTCTTTTCAACATTGGACGCGATGGAGCGCAAGCCGGATCGTGTCGCCGCAATAGCGTGAACATTTGTTCCAGTGACGCGCTGGTCTTGGTCGGAAACCAACCGACACAGTAAAGGTGTTCACCAGAGCTGCGCCGTCGAAGCGAGAGGCGCAGGTTCTCTGGGTTATCGACTGCCCCGAAGTCCCAAGGGGTGATGCGGCGCAATTGCTGATCCGACTGGCCCGCCGGTGGACGCCTGACAGTCGAATGTAGGGACCGACTACTTCCGAGAGTTATTTGCCCTTCCAGTTCGGCGCGCGCTTATTGAGGAAGGCGTCCATGCCCTCGCGGAAATCTTCGCTCATATAGGCTTTGAGGATGAGATCCTCGCCCTGTTCACGCGACAACGTGGGACGGATGCGGCGCACCGCCTCCTTGGTCGTCTCCAGCGTCAGCGGCGCGTGGCTCGCGACGAGCCTTGCAGTCTCGTCGGCGCGGCGCTGAAGCGTCTCGACATCGGGCACGATTTCGGTGAGCAAGCCGAGCGACAGCGCTTCCTGCGCCTCGACCAGGCGCGCCCTGAAGATCAGATCCTTGGTGCGGGCGGGGCCGACCAGCGAGACGACGCGGCTGATGTTCGACATCGAGAGGCAGTTGCCGAGCGTGCGCGCGATCGGAAAGCCCATCCGCGTGGTCTCGGTGCCGATGCGAAGGTCGCAGCAGGCGGCGATGCCGGCGCCACCGCCGGTGCAGGCGCCCGCGATGGCCGCGATCACGGGCACGCGGCACTGCTCGAGCGTGCCGAGCACGCGATCGATCCGCGCCTCGTAGTCGAGCGCATCCTGCGCGGTCTTGAAGGCGCGGAATTGAGAAATGTCGGTGCCGGAGGCGAACGCCTTGTCGCCGGCGCCGGTGAGGATCAGCGCCTTGATCGAACGATCGGCGTTGATCTCCTGACAGATCTCCGCCATGCGGTCATACATGGCGAAGGTCATGGCGTTGCGTGCCTGGGGCCGGTTGAAGGTGATCCGCGCGATGCCGTCCGTGACGGAGTAGAGCAGGTCTTCGTTGGCAGTCGTCGGTGCGTTCATCGCGCTTTTCACCTTCCAAGCTAGTTCAGGCCACCTGAGCCTTGGTCATCGGCACCGCATCGCGTCCCTTCAGAACGTCCATCGCCGCCAGCACACCGCCGCTCCGGTGCGGAATCTTTGCAAGATCCAGGCCCATCTCGACGCCGGCGAGCGTGCCCATCAGCATCAGATCGTTGAAATGGCCGATATGGCCGATGCGGAACACCTTGCCCTTGACCTTGTTGAGGCCGGTGCCGAGCGACATGTCGAAGTTCTCCAGCACCACCTTGCGGAAGGCGTCGGCGTCGTGGCCGTCAGGCACGCGCACGCCGGTCAGCGCCGGCGAATGCGCCGCCGGATCGACGCACTGCGTCTCGAGGCCCCAGACCTTGGCCGCGGCGCGCGTCGCTGCGCTGTGGCGCTTGTGGCGGGACCAGACGTTCTCGAGGCCTTCCTCTTCCAGCATCTTGACGGCCTCACGCAGGCCCATCAGCAGATTGGTGGCCGGGGTGTAGGGGAACGTGCCGAGCTTGTTGAAGGAGATGACCTCCTGCCAGTCCCAATAGGAGCGCATGCCCTCGTTGGCCTTGGCAACGCTGAGCGCCTTTTCCGACACGGCGTTGAAGCCGAGGCCCGGCGGCAGCATCAGGCCCTTCTGCGAACCCGCGACCGAAACGTCGATGCCCCAGGCGTCGTGCTCATACTCCATCGAGCCCAGGCCGGAGATGGTGTCGACCATCAGCAGCGCCGGATGCTTGACGCGATCGAGCAGCTTGCGAACCTCCAAAGGCGGCGTCACGCAGCCGGTCGAAGTCTCGTTATGGACGACGCAGACCGCCTTGATCGCATGCTGCTTGTCGGCGCTCAAACGCTTCTCGATCTCGGCGAGATCGGCCCCATGGCGCCAGTCGCTCGGAATGAAGTCGACGTCGAGCTTGAACTTGTCGGCGATGCCGCGCCACAGCACCGCGAACTGTCCGGTCTCGCACATCAACACCTTGTCGCCGGGCTTGAGCACGTTGACCATCGCCGCTTCCCAGGCGCCGGTGCCGGACGAGGGGAAGATGATGACGGGCTGCTTGGTGCGGAACACTCGCTGCATCGCGGCAAGCGCGGCAAAACCGAGCTCGGCGAACTCCGCACCGCGATGGTCGAGGGTCGGCATGTCCATCGCCCGTAGCACCCGGTCGGGCACGTTGGTCGGTCCTGGAATCTGTAGAAAATGCCTTCCAGTGTGCACGGTCATCGGCGTCCTTCCCGGTCTTCGAGTCTGTATTGCCTTGAGCACGGCAGCCCCATAGGGCGCCTCAGCGAGCCGTTCGCATATCACTATTCGACCGGCTTGTCCCTCGCCTAAGGAGGGCCGTCAATGCACAGGAAGCATCGCTCGCCTTGCAAACGGCGGTGGCAGTAGGCAAGACGGTGCCCGCGAACAGACGAGAGCGGACCATGGCAGCGGAAGTGGCCGGAAAACCACAAGAATCGGCCCAAAAACAACGCCTGTCGGCACGCCTGGCCCGGGAAATTACCGGCGACGTCCTGTTCGACGGTTTCAGCCGCGGCCGCTACGCCACCGACGCCTCGTTCTACCAGATCATGCCGTCAGGCGTGGTCGTCCCCAGAACCATGGACGAGGCCTTGCTGGCCCTGGCGATTGCCCGCGACGAGGGCGTGAAGGTCACCCCGCGCGGCGGCGGCACTTCGCAATGCGGCCAGACCGTCAATGACGGGCTCGTGGTCGATCTGTCGAAACACCTCAACAGGATGCTGTCGCTCGACGTCGAAGGCCGTACCTGCGTGGTCGAGCCGGGCATCGTGCTCGACGACCTCAACCGCCAGCTCAAAAAACACGGCCTGTGGTTTCCGGTCGACGTCTCCACGGCCTCGCGCGCCACCATCGGCGGCATGGCCGGCAACAATTCCTGCGGCGGCCGCTCGCTTCGCTACGGCACCATGCGCGACAACACGCTGTCGCTGGAGGCTTCGCTTGCCGACGGCACGCTGAGCCGCTTTGGCGAGGTATCGCGCGATCTCTCCGAACTCGACGCCGGCGCCATGCGCACCCTGTTCCGCGACATGCTCGATCTCGGCGCTCGAGAGGCCGACGAGATCGCCGCGCGCTTCCCCAAGGTGCAGCGCCGCGTCGGCGGCTACAATCTCGATGCGCTGGTGCCGCGCAATGCACGCAACAACATGGCGCATCTCTTGGTCGGCTCCGAAGGCACGCTTGCGTTCACCACCAAGGTCGAGCTGAAGCTGTGGCCCGTGATCCGCAACAAGGCGCTCGGCGTCTGCCATTTCGGCAGCTTCTACGAGGCCATGGATGCGGCTCAGCACCTGGTCAAGCTGAAGCCGATCGCGGTCGAGCTGGTCGATCGCAACATGATCGCGCTCGGCCGCGACATCGCGATGTTCCGGCCGATCATCGATGCGGCGATCAAGGGCGATCCGGATGCCGTGCTGGTGGTCGAATTCGCCGAGGAGGACCAGGCGGACAATCTGCGACGCCTGAAGCAGCTCGGCGAGCTGATGGGCGATCTCGGCTTCGGCTGGAACAACGAGCCGCGCAAATGGGGCGGCGTGGTCGAGATAGCGGAGCCGGCACTGCAGAGCGGCATCGCCGATTTCCGCGCGGCCGGCCTGAACGTGATGATGTCGATGAAGCAGGAGGGCAAGCCGGTCTCCTTCGTCGAGGACTGCGCCGTGCCGCTGCCGCATCTCGCCGATTACACACAGCGCCTGAACGAGGTGTTTGCCAAGCACGGCACCAGCGGCACGATGTATGCGCACGCCTCCGAAGGCTGCCTGCATGTCCGCCCCGTGCTGAACCTCAAGCTCGAAAAAGACGTCAAGGCGATGCGCGCCATCGCGGAGGAGGCCTTCGCGCTGGTGCGCGAGTACAAGGGCTCGCATTCCGGCGAGCATGGCGACGGCCTGGTGCGCTCCGAATTCCACGAGAGCATGTTCGGCGAGCGCCTCATCGCCGACTTCCGCGAGGTGAAGAGGCGCTTCGATCCCGCTGGCGTGCTCAATCCGGGCAAGATCGTCGACGCGCCCAGGATGGACGACCGCTCGCTGTTCCGCTTCAAGCCGGACTATCGCGTCACCGAGTTGAAGACCAGGCTCGACTGGTCGGCCTGGCCCGGCGCCGGCGGCGGTTTCCAGGGCGCGGTCGAGATGTGCAACAACAATGGCGCCTGCCGCAAGCTCGAGGGCGGCGTGATGTGCCCGTCCTATCGCGCCACCCGCAACGAGAAGGACGTCACGCGAGGCCGCGCCAACACGCTGCGGCTGGCGATCTCGGGCCAGCTCGGCCCTGATGCACTGTCCTCCGACGAGATGATGGACACCCTCAAGCTCTGCGTCTCCTGCAAGGCCTGCCGCCACGAATGCCCAACCGGCGTCGACATGGCCAAGATGAAGATCGAGGTGCTGGCGGCACGCGCGGCCTCGCACGGCCTGACGCCGCGCGACCGCCTGGTCGGGTATCTGCCGCGCTATGCCGGCCTCGCCTCGCGCTTCGCGCCGCTCGCGAACTTGCGCAACCATAGCCCGCTGCTGCGAAAGCTGTTCGAGCGCATTGCCGGCATCAGCGCGCGCCGCGCCCTGCCCGCTTTCCGGCGCGACGTGTTCGTGCCGCCGGCCGAAGCGGTCGGTCCGGAGACCGGCCGCGAGGTCGTGCTGTTCGCCGACACCTTCAATCGCATCTACGAGCGCGAAAACCTCGAAGCCGCGCTGCGCGTGCTCGCGGCCGGCGGCTATCGCGTGCACCTGCCCAGACCCGCGAGCGGCAGCCGCCCGCTGTGCTGCGGCCGCACCTTCCTGTCTGCCGGGCTCGTCGATGAAGCCAGGTCCGAGCTCGACCGTCTCGTCGCCGCCTTCGCGCCCTTCGCCGCCCGCGGCGTGCCGATCGTCGGCCTCGAGCCGAGCTGCCTCTTGACACTGCGCGACGAGCTCGCCTCGCTGCGCCAGGACGGCGACGCCAAGGCCGTCGGCGCGCACGCGCTCACCTTCGAGGAATTCCTGGTGCGCGAGGCCGAGGCCGGCCGGCTGCAATTGCTGCTCGGCACCGTCACTGAAAAGGCTATCGTCCACGGCCATTGCCATCAAAAATCCTTCGGCGCCTTCAGGCCGATCGAGCAGGTGCTGCGCCTCGTGCCCGGCCTCGAGGTCGAGACGATCGAATCGAGCTGTTGCGGCATGGCCGGCGCGTTCGGCTATGGCACTGAGACCTATGACGCCTCGATCGAGATGGCCGAGTTGTCGTTGCTGCCCGCCATACGCCGCGCCGACCAGTCCACGCTGGTCGTCGCAGACGGCACCTCATGCCGCCACCAGATCCACGACGGCGCGCAGCGCGAGGCGCTTCACGTCGCCCGTGTGCTGGCGATGAGCCTCGACCGCGCCGAAACCAAACCCGCTTCTCCACCTGCAAAGGAACCCGGTCATGGCTGACCTCACGCTCGACACCGCCCGAAAGATCCTCGACGCCGCCTTCGCCAAATCCGCCGAGCTGAAGCTGAAGCCGCTGGTCGTCACCATCCTGGACGCACGCGGCGTGCTCAAGATCGCGGCCGCGCAGGACGGCACCAGCCTGATGCGCGCCGAGATCGCCCACGGCAAGGCCTACGGCGCCCTTGCGATGGGCATGGGCTCGCGTGCGCTGTATCAGCGGGCGCAGGAGCAGGCCTATTTCATCGACGCCGTGAACACCATCGCCAAGGGCGCGCTGGTCCCGGTCCCCGGCGGCGTGCTGATCATGGACGGCACCACCCTGCTCGGCGCCGTCGGCGTCTCCGGCGACACCTCGGACAATGACGAGGCGTGCGCGGTCGCTGGTATCCAGGCCGCTCGCCTGAAGGCCAACGCGGGATAGCGATGTCGCTCCACTTGAGCGCTGCGCACCCTAAAATGTCGCCCGTGGGATATTGCGACTGCACCTCCCCCCATCGCTTGGGCGAAGAGACCGAAGCGCTTCTGCTGCATCGGCGACCAGGCGGTCAACTGATCCGGGTCGTTGCACTGGCAGTCTAAGCTATTGAAAGCGCGAGGCGGCTAGACTAGCCGATCAGACCATTCGTTCGGGATGATCGCGACCCAACTGCGTGCCAGGACGCCCCGCAGCACATCATCCATAAGGCGACTGTCATGCCTGCAGTCGTCGCTTCGGCTTGCACATTGGCGAGGGCTTGGCCGCACAAATTGGTGAGGCGTAGATCCCAGGGACGGGATTCCGCGGAAATTAACGATATTTCGAGGTGGCGCACGGCCACAATTTGTTCTATGTTTGTCTCGCCCGAGCGATGACCGCAAGGGCGGCCGCCGCCGATGTACCAGATCGGACGGCGACCTAACCACAGCAGACTAAAGAGGAGTCTACCGATGGCTATCCGTCAGTATATTGCCGATTCGTCGGCGCTTTTCGCTTTTGATCTTCCTGTCTCCCAAATGGCTGTCCCGTCTCGCCTCGCGCGCCCGCAGCTCGTGGGCTCGCCGGACAACCCGATGCGCACGGACGGCGAGCTTTCGCTGTCGTCGATCGCGATCCACTAGCCCCGCTCCAGCGAGCTTTCCGAACGGCACAGCTTCTTGGCATGTGAAATGCCGGGACGGCCGGTCGTTCGGATCTCGACGGACAATCGAACGAACAGGAGATCTTCAACATGTCGTACTTCAAGGACAAGCCGCCCGTCAGCACGCGCACCACGAGCCATGTGCACCGCCCTTATGGCGGTGTTGCCGATGTTCGCGAGGTCATCGACCGCGCCGCTCACGTCAAGGTGCTGGTGTTTCCCATGAGCCTCGCCTCCAAGCTCGTGGCGAGCGAGCTCGCCTGCCCGGCGTTCTACGCCATGACCGGCGACGCTGCCGACGGCAGCGCTCCGATCTATCTCGGCGAAACGAACTGCTTCAGCCGGCGCGTCGGCGAACACCTCGCCGATCCGCAGAAGGCGTGGGCCCGCCTGATGGCGGTGGTGCGCGGGACCTCGAAGGAGGTGCGCTTCACGAAAGAGACCGCGGCCTACCTGCAGTTCTGGCTGACGCATGCGGCCGATCGCTGCGGCGTCATGAAGGTGGTCGCCGGCTGCCCGCCGCGGATGCCCGAGATCGATCCGCTCGAACTGCCCTTGTACGAACGCATGCTCGAAGACGCCAAGCGCCTGCTGTTCGATGCCGGCGTGACCGCGTTCGAACCCGCCCCGGGCGGCATCCCGCAGGTGGACGCGCCGGCGCTGTCGCCGGAGACGACCGACGACGCCGAGAGCGGCCCAATGGAGATCGACGTGCACCTGCCGCCGGGCGGCGCGGAGTTCGAGCTGCGCTATGATGACACGATCTGGGCGCGCGGCTATCCGGCCAACGACCGTTTCGTCGTGGCGGCCGGCTCGGATTTCCGCATCGCCACGAATCCGAGCGCGAGCCCGATGACCCGGGCTCGTCGCGCCGCCCTGTTCGAGGCCGGCGTGCTGACGCCGATCCCCGGTGCCGTCGATCGCATGCGTATCACCGTCGACATCGCCTTCGCCTCGATGGCGACCGCGGCCAAGTCGGTGTGCGGCGCGCATGTCGACAGCTCGAAGTGGCGGCCGGTCGATCCGACGCAGCGCCCGTTGATGCAGCTCTAGACCCGAGCGCGATCGGACGCCGCAGAAAGTTTCCTGCGGCGTCTATGTTCGTCGATCGCTTCGGCGGGGCCTGCCCGCGTCCGCGGCGGCAAGAGCGATCCGTAAATTAACAGGACCGGCCGCCGCCGTGCTTTCGGCGTCGACGCGAGCCGAGCAACCTCATGGTCGATGATCTGGATGACCTGCCGTTGAGCGACCTCGACGAGAATCTCATCGAAGGCGCGGCCGAGGATTCCGCATCCGGCGAGCAAGACACCGCCGGCTTGCCACGCGTGCTGCGCTACGCCGTGCTGGCCTCGCGCGCCGACCAGTCCGTCTATCACCGCCTCGCCGCCGAGATCGAGACCGTCTGCCCCGGCATCGCCATGACCGCGACCTGGATCGACACGCCCGATGCCGCCAGCGGATGCGCGCTTGCCGCTGAGCTCGACCACCGGGCGGTCCGCGAAGACAAGTCGGAGTGCCGGAGCCTTGCCGATTGCGTCCGGCTGATCTCGCTCGCGCTACCCCGCGACAGGGCGTTAGGTGAGGAGCACCGCCGTGTCGCGGGCGCGCTTGCTGCAGCCTTTCGCAAGCTTCCGCAGTCCATCCCCTTCAAGCTCGCCGCCGAGGTCGAGGCGGTGGTCTATGGCTGGGCGGCGCTTCCCGTCTGCGCGCACGAGGTGGTAGGCGCCTTCCAGACGCCGGCAATCCTGGCGGCGGCGATGCTCGGCGCCCGAATGGCCCGGCGCAGGATCACTGAAGCCGAGGAGAAGGCATTTGCCCGCTCGCGCGAGCGTCTGCGCGAAGCCGACGAGCGGAAGGCCGCGCGCAGCGACACTGATACGGCTATGCCGCCCCTGCCCGTTCCCGAAGGCCATGTCGTCGTGGTGCGGACGGATCCGGTCACCATGGCCGGCCACAAATTCAAGGAGATCATCACGCCGCTCAAGGCCTTGATCGACGTGCCCTTGCCACTGATCAAGACGCCGCCGCTTGCGGAGGTGCGTTATCAGTTGATGGCGGAATTCGGCTACGCGGCCGATGTCGTCGATTTCGTGTTGTCCGACCTGGTCGGCCGTCCCACCGTCGGCTTCCGCCCGTTGCTGATGGTGGGGCCGCCCGGGGGCGGCAAGACCCGGTTCGCGCAACGGCTGCAGCAGCTTCTCGGCATCGGCTTGTGGCGGACGGACTCCAGCGGCGCCGATGGCGCAGCCTTCTCCGGGACCGACCGCAGATGGTCGACCGCGCAGCCATGCCATCCGCTTCTGGCGATCGCCCGCGCCGGGCACGCCAACGTGCTGATCCTGCTCGATGAGATCGACAAGGCCGCGATCGGAAGAGACCATGGCCGCCTGTTCGACTGCCTTCTCGGGTTCCTTGAGATCGACTCGGCACGGCAATATCCGGACCCCGCGCTTCAAACCACCGTGGACCTGCGGCACGTTTGCTACGTTGCGACGGCTAATTTCATCGACAATCTGCCCTCCCCTTTGCTCGATCGCTTCCGCCAGGTGGACTTCCCCAAGCCGACAGAGGCCGACCTTCAGGCTCTACTGCCCGCGGTGGTCACCGACATCCTGCGCGACCAGGGGCTGGACCAGCGCTGGATCGATGGCCTGAGCCCGGCCGAAACATCCGCCATCGCGCAGCATTGGCGCGGCGGATCGGTGCGGCGGCTCCGCCGCCTCGTCGAGATCGTGCTGCGCCAACGCGAGGGCCAGGCAAGCCGCCATTGAACGATCTCCCTCGAACGCCGGGTCCGACCGGCGCGCAGAGGCCTCGGGCGTCGCCATCGAAACCTCTCCGGTTCGTAGCCTGCGCCTTGACGACGCTTTCGAAGCCTCTCAACCGGGAGGAAGTTCCGCGATTAGGGGCTCCAGCCCGGAGCGGGCGCCTGTTCGTCTCCCTCGCGCAGCACGATTTCAACGTCCGACCGATCGGGCGGAATGTCCTCCGCCGCCGAGGCGACGATCTTCTCGGCGGCCTGCATCAGTTCAAGCTCCGGTCTCGCCATCCACCCCGCATCCTGCCACAGCAGCGAAATCGCATTCTCCAGAATGGTCTCAGCCCGGGCAAGACGATGGATGCGGATGGCGATCTCGTCCTGGGACTTCTGCTCGTGCGGGCTGGCATGGCCCGGCCGGTAGATCAGGGATAGGCGTTCCGTCTTCAAACGGGCCAGCGGCCCCTCGATCGCATCGATCCTTTTCTGCAAATTGAGGCGGGCACGCCGCTCGGAAGCCGTCGGCTTCTGGAACTCGGGCATAGCGCGCAATGGAGCAGCATCGGGTACGATGCTTTCGTCGGCGTCGAGCAATCGGGGGATCCGGCGCTGCGCTTCTTGATGGACGATCGAGGCGCCTTGCCTGAGAATGCGGTGCAGCGATCCGACGTACAGCTTTTCATGGTGGAACGCGACAACATTCGCCGCAATTCCGCGTCGTGCCGTCACGCCGTTCCGAGCCAGGAACGCGGCAATTTCCGCTTCCGTCGCTGGGCTGTTCCATAGTCGCTCCAGCCCCGACTGAAACCCGATCAGGGGAAAGCCGACCGCCTGAGCGGATCGACGCATGGAATCGGTCATGCGCGGCGCATTGATGACCGGCATGCTCCCGAGCTCGTCGACCAGCCAGTCGGCGACGTGATCGTTGCCGTCGGCGCGCAGCGCCTCGATTATCGATTTTTGCCAAGGGCTCGGGACGGCCTCCCCCTCGATCAGATAGGCTGCGAGCGCCATGACTTTATGCAGTCGCGGCGCATGGTGGCGCATGTCGAGTGCGCGAAAAGTTGTCGGCGAGACGTGACCAATCACGACGTGCAGATGATTTGCCCCCCCGCCGCCCGCCCGAGGCTTGTCGTTGTGCGCGAACACCAGCACCGGGTGACCATTGGCCTTCAGTTCCGTTACGACGAGGTCGACGACCTGCGTCGCTTCGGCGGCCGTCAGCGTGCGCCGGGGCGAAATATAGAGATGCCAGAACGCGATCTTGGCGCGGGACGCCGCCGTCAGGCACGCCATGACTTGCATGCCGTCGATGGTCCGATCGACGCAAAGATTGCGCATCTCCAGCAGCTCCGGACGCTGGTCCTTCGCCTTCCAGAGGTGCGCATCGAGACGGCGGGCGTCCGTCAATGAAGCTCGATATGAAAAGGCGCGCGCGATCATCACCGCGGCCCGATCGAGCGGGCGAGCAGCAGCAACGCGGATACGGCATCCCGCAGCAAGGTGATCATCTCCCCATCATGTTCGGTATCCGCGACCCGTGTGCCGCTCCGCTTGACCTCGTTCGCGCAGCCAATGATGGCTGCGTGGATTTCCGCGAGCTTTTGTCGTATTCCGTCGTATTTGGCGCGCCTCCTGCGCGGACGGGCTTCGTACAGATCGGTTTGCATCAGATCCCTGATGTATTGACCGAGATCGATCCCCCTCGAGGCCGCACGCTCGATGGCGTCGTCCTTGAGATCCTTCGGCATGCGTACGGAAACGGGGGCGCTGGTCGCCTCTGGCGTATTACAGCCAATCTCTGGATGCGTCGCCAACGGCTCTGTGCGGCCCTGCTTGGAGCTGTCCCCGTTCACGCGAGTTTGCTCCAGACGGCGTCGATCCAGCGGCCGATCTGCCGCAGCCTGCGCTCGCACGGGCCGATCCGGCTCCGACGGATTTGGGCCCGCAGTCTGAGGACTTGCTCGCGTTCGGCTCGTGTCAACAATTGGAACTCCCATGGAAGGTCGCGGATCAAACTATGATGGCTGCTAGACCGGGCCAGGCGCCGGATTAGCCTGCGAGCCGCCTCGTTCCCGCGCTGCTCGGCTCGCGCAAAGTGCGGTGCGAGCCTAATCGGCCCGGGGAAACCTGAGGGTCCGCGTGGCCTCCTCCATCATGTTGGCGATCCAGCTCGCGATGCGCCGCTGCACCGCCGCCGCCGAGAGCCGGTCGAGCGGACGGCCCGCGGCATCACCCCACAACACGGCGAGTTTCGCCGGATCGGCGGTCACGAAATCGACGAGGTTCAGTCCTGCACGGTCCACGGGCTGCCACAGGCGATCATCGAGGCGCGGCAGCACGATCTCCGACACGCCCGCACGCATCTCGTCGAACTGCTCCGGCTCCAGGCCGATGATGCCCGGGTCGAAATCCGCCGGGAACACGGTACCGACCCGTTCGTTCAGCACCCACACCGGGCGGGCGAGCGGCAGCGCAGCGCGTACTACGCCGGTGGTCGTCGCCAATGCGCGCATGGCGTCCCGATTTGAGGTCGTCACAAGCGCGACGATCATCTGCCCCCCGCCCTCGGCAACCACCTTATCGAGCCCCATGTCGCGCAGGAAACGGACGACCGGCTTGTCCCACGTGGCCGCCGTGTCCAGCACGATGCTGCTGCCGCTCTTCGCCGCCTGGTCGATGGCGAGAGACAGCGGCGAAAATGCCCGCAACAGGGCAAGGGGATCGTCGGGTGCGTCGAGCAGATCGGTGTCGATCGTGGTGACGCAGCTTCCGAGCTTGGTTGCCAACCGCTGCTGAACGTCCGCGGAAAAGACCCGAACCTGGCATCCGAGCGAGCGCCAGATCAGCGCCACGAGCTCGGAAAACAGGCTCTTTCCCTGGCCGCCAATGGCGGACAAGATGACGATGCAGTACCAACCGGGCATCCAGCCACTTCTCCTCTATCGATGAGCAGCTGAATAGGCCACGGCTCGACGAACAAGGCTCCCACGAACCCTGCGTCGAAAATGTCGTAGATTGTCGCCACCCGTCGAAGAAGCGATATCTATCGTCTGAGGACGTCGGGCTCGGCTTGCGGGCAGAGCCGAACCGCGCAGGATTTTGCAAGGCTGCGGAGAAATCGAAAAGTCGTCCCGGCGGTGGCCGCGGCGGCGAGATCGAGGGTCGGCACCGGGAGTCCAGTAGCGCGGCCTTTCGGCGGGTTGCCGATGTCGACGGCGAGCGAGGCTGACGTCGCATCGAAGGGCTTGGAAGCGCCGCCGAGCTGGGCGACGTGGCGATGGTCGCCCATGCACGCACGGCGCCAGAGTTCGGCGGCCGAGTCGCGCACGGCGCCATGGCAGGCGATCCAGAAGCCGCGCCGACGCAGGCGGCGCGGCGTCCGCGGCTGCCGTGGCGCATCGTCAAGCAATCCCGACAGACGCCTTGCAACGATATGGTGCTGGCAGCTGGCGACCCAGATCGTCGACACCGCCGAAATGACGTCGGACCGGATGCCGTCTGCGACGATCGACCCCGCCAGCAGATCGACGATCCTAACGATGACCTCCTGAACCGCCGCCTTCGGCCGCTCCGTCATCGGCTGCAGGACCGCCTCGAGCACGTCCCACACCAGACGGGCTTCGGGCGACGGCTCGGCCCAGTCGTAGAGCGTTCGCCGTCCCCGGTTCTGCCGTTCCGGATCTCGCGTCGCCAGACACACGCGATCGCGCACATGTTCGAGAAAACCAGGCGCGACATCCGCCATTCCAACGATAAAATCCTCGAGCCGCCTCCTCAGATCGTCCGCAGTCGGCCTTTCCAACCCCTCGAAGAAGTAGTTCTGCGCCGCGTCAAACGGAAAGGCTGTCGACCTGACCGCCACCAGATGCGGTCGACCCGGGAACTGGCGCAGCGCCGCATTCACAACATGCGGCTCGACGGGCGCCGATATCACCGCCGTCCGGACAAAACCCGCGCGACCGCCCGTATTCTTCAACGTCTCGCCCGTGACCGGCGCCATGTCGACGTTCGAGAATGGATAGCGCCCGACCAGCGCGTCGAACGTCTCGGGCAATATCTCCGACGGAATCGAGCACGCGCCGGTGCGAGCCGCTTGGTGTGCCGCGTTCACGAGCGCGGACAATTGCAGGATGACCTCTCCGATACGAGCCGACGATCTGCGCCGCGCACTTCGGCGTCGAAAGGAAGATGCGGCCTGCTCGAGAACGTGGACCTGAACCGCGACGTCGACGGTAGGACGGCGGACCCGGCGCAATAACCTCTGAACCTCGGTGCGGTCCTCCTCGGCAAGCATGCCCGCTA
Source organism: Bradyrhizobium sp. WYCCWR 13022 (assembly GCF_030435535.1). Taxonomy (NCBI): domain Bacteria; kingdom Pseudomonadati; phylum Pseudomonadota; class Alphaproteobacteria; order Hyphomicrobiales; family Nitrobacteraceae; genus Bradyrhizobium; species Bradyrhizobium sp. WYCCWR 13022. The sequence continues at coordinate 69,079 of NZ_JAUIZJ010000020.1, read as the reverse complement.
CCGCGACTTTCCGCGACGGAACAGGAGCTCGTCCATGGCGGCGTGGGCCCGGGCCTGCTCGATGCATTCCCTGAACCGGTCGAGTATCGGCGAATTCTGCGCCGCGCTCGGCGGCGACGGCCGGCCGAAATCGGTTGCTCGAGCGGACGGCCGCTTTGTTTCTGCCGCAGGCGGGCGATCCTTCCTCGCCCTGGCGCGGCTGATGAAGGTGTAGAGCGATCGCTCGGTGAATTTGGCCCCGGTGCGCCCCCGCGCTCCGCGGACGTTCAGACCCTCAGCGATCTGCTTGTAGGTCAAGCCAAGCTCCAACATCCCGTCGAACGTCTTGATATGCCGGTCGATCACGGCTTGCGTTTTCGGAGCGCCCAGCTCGGTCGCGGCCAGCGCATCAACGATCGGTTGCAGCAATTCGTCGAGGATCATCGCGCCGTTGCTCTCACATGATGAACGAAAAACAGGTCGTCCGGCTCGTTTGAATGTCGCACGTCACGACGTTGGAATGCCCGATCAGGGTGCGGGCAGGCTGAGCATGACGGGCGTCACCCGTGCGCCGCGGCTCGTGCGAATCTTCGTGGCTGCACGGTCGGCAAGATCCGCCATGAACTGACGAGCCGACGGCCGCTCCTCGAGAAAGGCGTGCAAGAGCCGGCAACCGCGGAGGTCCAACGTCGCCGTGATCATCGCCGCGATCTGGGCCGACTGAGCCTCGTCGGTCTCCATTTTGGCGGAGACCCCCTTGTCGCGGCGGATCGTTTGCTCGACCCACTTGACCGTCACCCGCTCCCCGCGCCGCACACGCGCGAGCACTTCGAGCACCGTAGCCTCGTCCACGGATGCAGCGCCCAGATACTGCGCGGCGGTCAACGGCAGCAGGCACACGTCATCGCCGTGGCGCTGGAACAGATGCGCGGCATTCATACGCAGTTGCGCCGTCCGCGGCTCGATTTTCAACACCACACGACACCACCTCGCGAATATACCGTGTGCAAAATGCTGCTTGGCTTCGACCAGCGCGGCGCCGATCACCAAGGCGCTGCATGTCAGCCGCTTCTCGCCCTCCAGGATGACACCCGCGAGTTCCTCCAGCCTGTCCCGCACCTCGGGTTCAATTTGGCCATAGTCGAACTGCTCGCCGCCCATCATGGTCGCGCCGCTCCAACGCTCTCTCGCTTGAATGTATCCGGAACCACGGTACACGAAAACGGAAAAACGTCAATCTTTTCCGAATGATGGCAACTTGGCACGGTTTGGGAAAAATCCAAATGCGAAAAGTTTTCGCTTTTGGAATGCCCCAACGACATCATGGTCCGCCCGGTCCGTCGTGTGTGCCGTCCATACGCCCACAGTCGGTTGGACCGTCTCCGGGGCCGCAATTCAGATTAGCAAACAGGCACAAAGTTAAAATGTTTAAAATTTAGGCAGATCGCCGAAGATTAGCGTCTCCCTTCGGCTCGCTCGCCCTCTCTGGCTCGGAGCTGCGCGGCCGCTATCGCGGGCACGCGTAGTCCGAGGAGGCGACGTCGGGCGCTCTTACCTTCCCGTCCAGACCGGCTTGCGCTTCTCGCCGAACGCCTTCAGCCCTTCCTTGGCATCCTCGGTCATCGCCAGCAATGCGATCTGGCTTTCGGTGTAGGCGATGCTCTCGTCGAAGGACATCGCGGCGATCGCGCGCATGGCGTATTTGCCGCGGCGGATCGCAGTCGGAGATTTGTCGACGATGCGGCCGATCAGCCAGTCGACCTTGGCGTCGAGTTCGGCTGTCGGCACGACGTAATTCAAAAGGCCTGCGTCCTTTGCCGCCTTCGCGTCGAACGGCTCACCGGTGAGCGCCCATTCGTTGATCAGGCGCCGCGGCGCGATCTGCTGCAACAGGCTCAGCACCTGCATCGGAAACACGCCGACCTTCACCTCCGGAAGGCCGAAGATGACATGATCCGCTGCGACCGCCATATCGGTCATGCACAACAGGCCCATGCCGCCGGCCATGCAGACGCCGCCGACACGCGCGATCGCGGGCTTGGTCGCGTTCTGCGAAAGGCGCAGCAGATCGGCATAATCGACATTGGGCCTGGAATGATCCATCGCGAACGCCGCACCGGAATTCTGCAAGTCCGCGCCGGCGCAAAACGCCTTGTCGCCCGCGCCGGTCAGCACGATGACGCGAACGTCCTTGTCGTCATGCGCGTCGCGATAGCCGCGCGCGATGCCGGCGATGACGTCGCCGTTCAGCGCGTTGCGCTTCTCCGGCCGGTTGATGGTGATCCAGAACGCCTGGCCGCGCTTATCCGTGATGACGCCTGTGCTGTCGGTCATGCGGCTCAATCCTTGCTCCCGGTCTGCCGCCATTTGCGGCAGCTTCGGCGCGAGGTGCAAGGGCAATCTGTCAGAAGGCGCGGCTTTAGCGCCTCGACACAAATTTGCAGGAAAACACAACGCGAGCGCGGCTCAAGCCGCGGCCGCTTTCCTGATCCAGACCTTGTTGTCGTGGAACGCAGCGCCACCGATGGGAGCGATGGTATCGGCGCCTGTCAGCATGTTGATGCCGCGACCGCCGATATGATTTCTGTTCGGATGCACGGACTCGGCGATCACCACGCCGCGCCGTACGCCCTCGAACAGCACCGCGATCAGCGTGGTCTCGCCCCTGATGTTGCCGAGCGTCACCGCGTCGCCATCGGCGATGTCGAGCGCGGCGGCATCCAGCGGATGGATCATCACGCTCGCTTTGCCCTCGCGTGCCTGCGAGGACGGGGTTTCGTTGAAGGTGGTGTTGAGGAAGCTGCGCGAGGGGCTGGTCGCGAGGCGGAACGGATGGATCTGATCGGCGTGCTCGATCACCGCCCAATGATCCGGCAATGACGGCATCTTGTCGAAATCGCCCATGGTCTGGCCGAACGGCGGATGCGCCCAATCGGCTTTGAAATGGAATTTCCCGTCTGGATGCGCGAAGCCATCGAGATAGTGCGAGGTGCGGAAGTCCGGCTGCAGATCGCGCCAGATGTCGGCCTCGAGCCCGGCGATGTCGCCGTGGTCGCTCAGTCTCAAGGTCGTGTCGATCAACTCGCGCGGCGTCATCTCGAAGCCCGGATGCTTCGCGCCAAGCCGCGGCGCCAGCGCTTGCAACAGCTGGTGGTTGGAGCGGCATTCGCCAGGCGGGTCGATCAGCTTGGGACCGACGGAAATGTGCTGGTGGCCACCGCCGTAATAGAGATCGTCATGCTCCATGAACATCGTCGCCGGCAGCACGATGTCGGCCATCTGTGCCGTCTCGGTCATGAACTGCTCATGCACCGCGACGAACAGATCCTCGCGCGCGAAGCCCTGCCGCACCAGCGCCTGCTCCGGCGCCACCGTCATCGGATTGGTGTTCTGGATCAGCATCGCCTTGACCGGGCCCTTGCCGAGCAGGGCCTCGGCATCGCCGGTGAGGATGCGGCCGACCTGCGACTGGTCGAGCGCGCGGACCGTCTTGTCGATCGCGTCATGGCCTTCGATGACGGATTCGTCGAAGTGCCACAGCGCATAATTGTTGAAGAAGGCACCGCCGCCTTCATGTTGCCAGGCGCCGGTCACCGCGGGAATGCAGTTCGCCGCGTGCATCTGTGTCGCACCGTTGCGCGAGCGTGTGAAACCGTAGCCGAGGCGGAAGAACGTCCGTTTGGTCTCGCCGACGGCTTTGGCAAAGGCCTCGATCTCCGCCACCGGCACGCCGCAGATGGCGGAAGCCCATTCCGGCGTACGCGTCTTCAGGTGCGCCTCGAGTTCGTTCGGGCAGTCGGTGTACTTGTCCATATAGGCGCGGTCGGCGTAGCCGTCGCGGAACAGCACATGCATCACGCCGCAGGCGAACGCGCCGTCGGTGCCCGGCCGCAGCAGGATCTTGATGTCCGCCTGCTTCATGGTCTCGTTGTCGTAGATGTCGACGGCCGCGATCCTGGCGCCACGCTCCTTCCGTGCACGCGCGGCATGCGTCATCACGTTGACCTGCGTGTTGACGGGATTGGTGCCCCAGATCACGACGAGATCGGACAGCGCCATCTCGCGAGGGTCGACGCCGGCGATCCTGCCGGTGCCGATCGCAAAGCCGATGCGCCCGACGTTGGCGCAGATGGTCTGATAGAAGCGCGAATATTTCTTCACATGGGTGAGACGGTTGAGACCGTCGCGCATCACCAGGCCCATCGTGCCGGCATAGTAGTAGGGCCAGATCGATTCCGCGCCGAACTCGCGCTCCGCCTGGTTGAAGCGATCGGCGATCTCGTCCAGCGCCTCGTCCCAGGTGATCCGCGCAAACTGCCCGGAGCCCTTGGGTCCGATCCGGCGCATCGGAAACGTCACCCTTTCCGGATGATGGATGCGTTCGGCATAGCGAGCGACCTTGGCGCAAACCACGCCGGCCGTATAGGTCTGCTTTTTCGAACCGCGAACGCGGCCGATGCTGCGCCCTTCGACCACCTCGACATCGAGCGCGCAGGCCGACGGGCAATCATGCGGACAGGTGGAGTGGCGGATCTCGATCTTGGCGTGCTGGTTCATGACCAATTTGGTAACATCAAAATACCGTTGAGCCGAGGGCATTTATCCGGCAGTGCCCATGCATAATGCTCAAGCCGTACGTGTGGCCCGTTCCTCCCGCGAGCGCGAAATGCCGCGCTGCCACACCGAAAAGCGCCAGATATTCCTGATGAAATCGACTTTGTGAGGCGTCGACAGCCCGCTCCGGCTGCCGCTACAGTGCCATCAAACAAAACGAGTCCAGGGAGGTGGGTGTGACGGCCCGACAAATTCTGCTGGCGCTGGCCGCCGGCCTGCTTGCTGCATTCTCCGCGAGCCCGTCCACGGCACAGGATTATCCCGCGCATGCGGTCCGCATCGTCGTTCCCTTCGGCGCCGGCGGGCCGGCCGACGTCGCGGCCCGTTTGATCGGCCAGGCGCTTCAGGAGCGCTTTGGCCAGCCCTTCGTGGTCGAGAACCGCACCGGCGCCGGCGGCGTGATCGGCACGGTCGAAGCCGCGAAATCGCCGGCCGACGGCTACACATTGCTGATGATGTCCAACACCCAGACCGCGAATGAATCGCTACTGACGCCGGAGCAGCGCAAGTACGATCTGATGCGCGACCTCGCACCGATCGCGCCGGTGAATTATTCCGATCTCGTCATCGTGGTGAACCCGCAGGTCCCCGCGAAGACGCTTGCCGAGTTCATCGCGCTCGCCAAGGCGCAACCGGGCAAGCTGAACTACGCCTCCTCCGGCCAGGGCACGCCGTATCACATGGCAGGCGAGCTGTTCAAAGCGATGGCGGGCATCGACCTCGTCCACGTCCCCTACCGCAACAGCGGCGAGGCGCGCAGCGGCGTGATCGGCGGCCAAGTGCAGATGATGATCGATGCGGTGCCGGCGATGGCGCCGAACATCGGCGAAAACCAGGTTCGCGCGCTCGCGACCACCGGCAAGCAACGCTCCGCGGTGCTGCCGAACGTGCCGACTGCAGGCGAGGCCGGCGTTCCCGGATACGAAGCGACGATCTGGCTCGGCCTGATGGCCCCTGCGGGCACGCCAAAGCCGGTCATCGACAAGCTCAATTCGGCCGTGAACGCGCTGGTGAAGCGGCCCGACATCGTCAAGCTCTGGACCGAGCAGGGTGCGGTACCCATGTCGATGACGTCGGAGGAGTTCGACAGGTTCCTGCGCGGCGACATTGTGAAATGGGCCGATGTCGTCAAGAAGTTCAGCAAGTCCTGAGGCCGCGCCGGTCATGCCGACCGTTCAGTTCCAACTCAACGGCACGGCGATTTCTCTGGATGCCGATCCGGATCAGACGCTGCTCGATGTGCTTCGCGGCCGCCTCGGTGTCACAGGTGCGCATTTCGGCTGCTGCGCCGGCGAGTGCGGCGCCTGCCGCGTGATGGTCGACGGGCGCGCGATGGCCTCGTGCGACATGCCGATGTGGTCGGTGGCAGACAAGGATGTCGTTACACTGGAGGGCCTTGGCACGGCCGAGCAACCGCATCCGCTGCAACGTGCTTTCGTCTCAGAACAGGCGCTGCAATGCGGCTATTGCGTCTCGGGAATCCTGATCAGCGCTGCAGCGCTGCTCAAGCGCAATCCGTCGCCGACGGAGATGGAGGTCAGAGCGGCACTCGATCGCAACCTTTGCCGCTGCGGATCGCATAACCGCATGGTCCGCGCCGTGCTCCGGGCGGCATCGGAGATGACGACGCGATGAGTGCACCGTCCCCTGCCCCGAAACTGCCGGTCAGCCTGGCCGCCAATCCAAGACTGTCGTCCTGGGTGAGATTCACGGGCGATGGCCGCCTGGCCATCTCGCCCGGCAAGGTCGAGATCGGCCAGGGCATCGTCACGGCACTGGCGCAGATCGCGGCGGACGAGCTCGATGTCGAGATCGGCCGCATCGAGATGATCCGCGCCTCGACCGTGGCAAGCCCGAACGAGGGCGTCACCTCCGGCAGCCTCTCGATCCAGCAATCCGGCCGCGCGCTGCGCCACGTCTGTGCGGAGGTGCGCCAGCGCTTCCTCGCAGCGGCCTCGGAGCGTCTCGGCGTCGATGCGGCACTGCTCAATGTCCAGGACGGCACAATCTCAGGTCCAGGCAATGTCAGGACCAGCTATTGGGAACTGGCGGACGATGTTTCGCTCAACCACGATGCGACGGCGCTCAATGTCGCCAAGTCCGCCGCCAAGCGCAGCGTAGCCGGGCATTCGACCCAGCGCATCGACATTCCCGACAAGGTGTTTGCGCGGCAGCGGTTCATTCATGACTGCGCGCTGCCGAAGCTGCTGCACGGACGCGTGCTGAGGCCGGAGATTTCAGGCGCGAGGCTGATTGCGATCGACGAAGCGTCCGCACGCGCCGTCTCGGGGCTGATTGCGATCGTCCGCGACGCTGGCTTTGCCGGCGTCGTTGCCGCCACCGAGGCCGCGGCGGAAGCGGCACTTAAAGCACTGCGCCAGGGCGCGACATGGTCGGCCGGAGAGCCGCTGCCGGATGAAAACGATCTGGCCGCCTTCCTGCGAAGCCAGCCGGTCGAGACGACGATCATCGACACCAGGACAGCGCCCGCGGCAAAGCCTGCGCGCACGCTCCGCCGGCAATTCACCCGCCCCTATGTCGCACATGCCTCGATCGCGCCGTCCTGTGCGATGGCGCAATGGGACGGCGACCGCGTCCATGTCTGGACGCACAGCCAGGGCATCTATCTGCTGCGCGCCGATCTCGCGATCGTGCTCAAGCTGCCGGCCGACGACATCGTCGTCGAGCACATGGAAGGCGCGGGCTGCTATGGGCACAATGCCGCCGATGATGTCGCGCTCGATGCCGTACTGCTCGCCAAGGCCGCCGGCGGGCGGCCGGTGCGGGTGCAATGGTCGCGCCAAGACGAGATGTCTCACGCGCCGTTCGGTGCTGCGATGGCGATCGAAATCGCGGCCGATCTCGATGCGGACAACGAGATTGTCGGCTGGCGTCATGCGATCTGGAGCAACGGCCATGCCGCGCGGCCAGGGCGCGCCGCACAGCCGGCGCTGCTGGCGGCGAGCGAGATCGCAAATCCCTACCCCCGCATGATCTCGACGAATCCGCCGGCCGCCAATGGCGGCGGTGGCGACCGCAACTCCGTTCCGCTCTACGATCTCCCGGCCTGGACCATCACGAGCCATCGCCTGCTCACCATGCCGGTACGCACCTCGGCACTGCGGACCCTCGGTGCGCAAGGCAACGTGTTCGCGATCGAATCGCTGCTCGACGAGATTGCGACCTTGCGCGGCGAAGACCCGATAGCGTTCCGCTTGCGGAACCTCCGCGACGAACGAGCGAAGGACGTGATCCGCGCCGTGGCGCGACGCGCGGGCTGGAAGCCTGAGAGACGATCTGGCATCGGACACGGCGTCGGATTCGCCCGTTACAAGAACACCGGCGCCTATTGCGCCGCCATCGCCGAGATCGAGGGCGCCGACGACATCAGTGTGAAGCGCCTGACGCTTGCGGTCGACGTCGGCGAGGCCATCAATCCGGACGGCGTGATCAACCAGATCGAGGGTGGTGCGATCCAGGCGACGAGCTGGGTGCTGAAGGAGCGCGTCCGCTTCGACCGGACGCACATCACCTCGACCTCGTGGACGGACTATCCGATCCTCACCTTCAGCGAGGTGCCGGCTGTGGATGTCGAGATCATCCAGCGGCCCGAGATCGAGCCGGTCGGCGCCGGCGAAGCCGCGCACGGCCCGGTGACGGCGGCGATCGCGAATGCGGTTCATGACTGCCTTGGTGTGCGAATCCGCGACTTGCCGATCACGCGGGACAAAATCATCGCAGCCATGGAGCTTGCATCGTGACGGCAGTGAACATCTTGAGCGGCGGCGCGGCGCAAGGATTGGTGCGCGGTCTCAGCGAGGCCTTCAAGGCGCAGACCGGCTTCGGTATCGACGGGGAGTTCGGCGCGGTCGGTGCGATGGCGGACAAGCTGCGCACGAGCACGCCGGCTGATCTCGTGATCCTGACGCAGACCCTCCTTGCAAAGCTCGCCGCGGAAAAGCTCGTCGTCCCCTCCTCGATTGTGGACATCGGCCGGGTCGAGACTGCATTGGCCGTCCGCAACCGCGATCCCAAGGTGAGCGTGAAGACGGAAGCCGATCTGCGCGAAGTCCTGCGATCCGCGGACGCCATCTACGTCCCTGACACCAAGGCCTCGACCGCAGGCCAGCACGTCGCAAGAGTGCTGGATCAGCTCGGCATCACCCATGAGGTCACCTCGCGCCTGAAAATCTTTCCGAACGGTGCGACGGCGATGCGCGAACTGGCGGCATCCACCGCGACGCGGCCGATCGGATGCACGCAGGCGACCGAGATCATCGCGACCGACGGCATCGCGCTATCGGGTTCGCTGCCGCCGGGATGCGAATTGGTGACGATGTACACGGCCGGCGTCGCCACGCAGGCCGCGCATCCGAAGGAAGCGGCGGCGCTGATCGCGCTGCTGACGGGCGCAGATCAAAGGGACCTGCGCCAGCGCATGGGCTTTGCGAGCTAGATGGGCTTACTTGTGCAGCTGGGTCAGGCCGGTTGGCGGACCATCGACCCCGGTCCAGCCGCCATCGACGAACAACGTGCTGCCGCTGACATAGCTGGCGGCATCCGAAGCGAGATAGGCGACTGCCGTCGCGACCTCGTCGGCACTGCTCCAGCGGTTGAACACGGTGTGACCTGCATAGAGATTGAAGATATCGGGACGCTGCTTGAACGGACTGGTCAGCGCCGTCTCCACGATGCTCGGCGCGATCGCATTGACGCGCACCCCGGCATGGCCGACCTCGGAGGCAAAGCCCTTCACCAGGAGACCGATCGCCGCCTTGGTCGAGCCATAGACGCCAAGGCCCGGTTCGATGGTCACCGCACGCACCGAAGAGCAGGCGATGATGCTGCCGCCCTTCTGCCCGACCATGATGCGGCCGAACGCCTGGAAGAACCAGACCGCGCCCTTGACGTTGAGGTTCAGGACGCGGTCGAGATCCTCCTCGGTGTAGTCGAGGATGGTCTTGCGGATGTTGAGCCCGGGCGTGGTCACCGCAATGTCGAGCCGCGAGAATTTCTCCATCACGATTTTTGCGAGCGCATTGACGTCCGCAGCGCTCGAAGCATCGCACGCGGCAGATTCAGCCCAGCCGCCCTCGTCGCGGATGCCCGCGGCTGTCGCCTCTGCCGCCTCAAGCGCGCGATCGGCGCAGACGACGCGGGCGCCGAGCCCGGCCAGCGCCTCGGCCGACGATTTGCCGATGCCCGATGCGGCACCGAGCACCACGGCCGTCTTGCCGGTCAGATCGAAGAGCTTGCGATAGTCGGTCACGGTCACATCCTTTTCTTGTTGCAGCCAAGCTGCTCGTTGCGCGCCAAACGACCGGACACGAGAGGTCCGGGCGCAACGTTCGTACACCCGGCAGCCGACGCATCAATCCAAAAACGGCATCGATCGATGCTCGCTTCAACTTGGACTCCGCGCTCCGCGCGCCCTTAGGAAGGCGGACGGGGAAATGGATTCAAGGGAGGGGCGCTTGGGCGCGGACATATCCGTCATGGTCGCAAGAGAAATCTCGCGCTCGGCTTTCGGTTCGAGAACGGCCGTTTCTTGCTGCAACGCAGCAGAGACCCCCCTCCCAATCTCCTAGTTGATCTTCTCGCAGCTCGCTCCGTATACTAATATATCAATTCACAGAGCACGCATGACCGCCCGCTCGACGAAGAAAACTGAAGCCGCGGCTTCCGCCATGACCGGCACTCGCCGCGGCAAGCCACCGCAGCGCGCGACGGCCTCGTCGCGCATCTATAGCGAGCTACGCAGCGAGTTGGTGACGATGCGACGCCGGCCCGGCGAAGCGATTTCGGAGTCCGAGATCGCGCTCAGCTACGGCGTCAGCCGCACGCCGGTGCGCGAAGCGATCCTCAAGCTCTCCGACGAGGGCCTGCTCGACGTTTTTCCGCAATCGGGAATCTTCGTGTCGCGCATCCCGCTCGCCGCCCTGCCCGAGGCCATCATCATCCGCAAGGCGCTGGAAGAAACGACGGCGCGGCTCGCCGCCGAACGCGCGACGACGAGTCAGATCCTGCAATTGCACTCGATCGTGGAACGTCAGCGCGAAGCGGATGAAGCCGGAGACCGTACTGCGTTTCACCAGGCCGACGAGCTGTTCCACGCGACCATCGCCGACGTCGCCAGACATCCCGGAATCTGGACGCTGATCCTGCACGTGAAGATGCATGTCGATCGCTATCGCCAACTGACGCTGCCGGTCGCCGGGCGCATGACGCAGGTGATCGCCGAGCATGAACCGATCGTCGCGGCGATCGAGGCGCACGATCCGCAACGTGCAGGGATTGCGATGGAGCGGCATCTCGACCGGCTGCTCCGCGACATCTCGGAGACGCAACATACCAATCCGGAGTTTTTCGCCAGCACGGAATGACCGGATCTCCGGTCAACAACGACACACACCGAAAGAAGTTAATGAGGGAGGACGACCATGCTACGACGTGATTTCATCAAATTGAGCGCCGGACTTGGCGCAGGACTTGGAGCTGCCACACTCGCTCCGATCTCGTCGGCCCGCGCCCAGACCAAGGCCGTGTTCAAGGCCGCCGACGTGCAGCCGGTCGGCTATCCGACGGTTGCCGCCGTCGAGAACATGGGCAAGAAGCTCGCCGAGGCAACTCAGGGCAGGCTCTCGATCCAGACCTACCCCTCCGCGCAACTCGGCGCCGAGAAGGAAACGATCGAGCAGACCCAGATCGGCGCGATCCAGATGCTGCGCGTCAGCGCCGGCGCGGTCGGCCCGATTGTCGACGAGATCAACGTCGTCAACATGCCGTTCCTGTTCAAGAACATCGCGCAGTCCTGGAAGATGATGGACGGCGAGGTCGGCCAGGAGCTGCTCGACAAGATTACCGCGAGCCCGAACGCCAATCTCGTCGGTCTGTGCTGGATGGATTCCGGCGCGCGCAGCTTCTACAACACCAAGCACCCGATCAAGTCGATCGCCGACGTTCATGGCCTGAAGCTTCGCGTGATCGGCAATCCGATCTTCATCGACATGGTCAATGCGCTCGGCGGCAACGGCATCGCCATGGGCTATGACCAGGTGTTCTCGTCGCTGCAGACCGGCGTGATCGACGGTGCCGAGAACAACCCGCCCAGCTACGTGTTCAGCAACCACTACACCGCCGCGAAATACTACTCGCTGACCGAGCACCTGATCATTCCGGAGATCCTCTGCTTCTCCAAGCGGTCCTGGACCGCGCTCTCCGCCGACGACCAGGCGCTGATCAAGAAGTTCGCCCGCGAAGCCCAGCTCGAGGAGCGCGAGCTCTGGAAGAAGTACGAGACGACCGCGATGGAGAAGGCCAAGGCCGCCGGCTGCCAGATCGTCGAGATCGCCGACAAGAAGCCATTCCAGGATGCGGTCAAGCCGGTCTGGGACAAGTATGGCCCGAAGTACCAGGCCATGATCCAGCGCATCCAGGCGCTCTGAGCCTGTTCAAACCGGAGCCAAAGCGCGGCGATCACTCATCGCGCTTTGGCCTCGACAATCCGAACCACTGACAGGGCAGGAAACGCGGATGGCCGCACTGTTTCGCCGAGCGATGGACTTCCTCTATCTATTGTGCGTGCTCGTCGGCTGCACCGCACTGGTCTTGATCTCCGCGGTGATTCCGTGGGCGGTGTTCACGCGCTACGTGCTCAACAGTGCGGCTTCCTGGCCGGAGCCGATGGCGGTGTTGCTGACGATCGTGCTGACCTTCATCGGCGCCGCCGCCGGCTACCGGCTCAACCTGCACATGAGCGTCGCCTATTTCGCGAAGAAGCTTCCGCCGCCGCTGCAGCGGGCAACCGACATCCTGGTCCAGCTGCTGATGGCGCTGATCGCGCTGTTCATGGTGATCTGGGGCGAGCGCCTTGTCGAAGTGACCTGGCACAACAGCATTGCCGACTTCCCCTCGCTGTCGGTCGGCGTCACCTACCTGCCGATTCCGATCGGCGGCGTCTGTCTGCTCCTGTTCGTGATCGAACGGATCTTCCTCGGCGTGCCACCCGACCCGATCGGCAAGCACTCCGAAACCGCCCCCTTCGAGTGAGCCGGGAGTTATCGCCATGGACATCTTCATCCTCCTCGGCACGATGATCGCATGCTTCCTGATCGGGATGCCGATCGCCTATTCGCTGGCGATGGCGGCCATCGCCGGCGCGCTGTCGGTCGGCATTCCCCTGGAAGCGTTGATGCTTAAGATCTCGGACGGCGTCAGCAAGGTTGCGATGCTGACGATCCCGTTCTTCGTGCTCGCCGGCGCGATCATGGCGGAAGGCGGCATGGCGCGGCGGCTGGTCGCCTTTGCCGACGTGCTGGTCGGCTTGACGCGCCTGCGCGGCGGCCTCTCCATCGTCAACGTGCTGGCGACGACCTTCCTCAGCGGCATCTCCGGCTCGGCAGTGGCCGACACCTCTGCGATCGGCTCCGTGATGATCCCGCAGATGGAGAAGAACGGCTATCCGCGCGTGTTCGCGACCAACCTCACCATTTCCTCCTCGGTACAGGCGCTGCTGGTGCCGCCGAGCCACAACGCCGTGCTCTATTCGCTCGCCACCGGCGGCACCATCTCGATCAGCGCGCTGTTCATGGCAGGCGTTTTCCCGGGGCTGCTGATCGGATTCTCGCTGATCATGCTGTGCCTGGTGATTGCCTATCGTGAAGGTCACCCGCAGGGCCGCACCGTGCCGGCCAAGGAAGCCATCAAGATCACGATCGATGCGGCCTGGGGCCTGATCACGCTCGTCATCATCCTCGGCGGCATTCTGGGCGGCATCTTCACCGCGATCGAAGCCGGCGCGGTCGCCTGCATCTGGGCGTTCTTCGTCACCATGTTCGTCTACCGCGACTACAAATGGCGCGATCTGCCGGTGTTGCTGCACCGGACCTTGCGCACCGTCGCGATGGTGATGACGCTGATCGCCTGTGCCTCCGCGGTCGGCTACATCATGGCGCTGACGCAGATGCCGGCAAAGATGACGGCGTTCTTCCTGTCGATCTCCAGCAACAAATACGTCATCCTGTTGCTGCTCAACGTCCTGCTGCTGCTGCTCGGCACGCTGCTCGACATGGCGCCGTCGATCCTGATCGCGACGCCGATCCTGCTGCCGGTGATGCAGAATTTCGGCGTCGATCCCGTCCACTTCGGCATGATCATGCTGCTCAACCTCGGCATCGGCCTGTGCCATCCGCCGGTCGGCGCGATCCTGTTCGTCGGCTGCGCCGTCGGCAAGGTCTCGTTGGAAGAAGTCATGCGCAAGATCTGGCCGTTCTACGGCGTCATGCTGTTCGTGCTGATGCTCGTCACCTACCTGCCTGAAATCTCGCTCTGGCTGCCGCGTCACATCCTGCACTGAAGCGGGCCGCGCCGGCTTGACGTCGTCGGCGCGCCCCTGGAGCAGACCGGCAGGATCACTCGCCGTCGAGGCCGCTCTCGGCGAGTTCGCGCAGCGCATCGGTGTCGAGCACGACGATGGCGCCGTGCTCGAGCCGCACCCAGTTACGGCCGGCCCAGGCACGCAATTGCTTGTTGATGCTCTCGCGCGTCATGCCGACCATCTCGCTGATCTCCTGCTGGGTGATCGCGAGGGTGCCGCTGCCGGAGTCGAACTTGCGCTCCTCCGTGAGACCGAGCAGCGCGCTCGCGAGCCGGCCCGGCAGATTCTGCAAAATCACCTGTTCGACCTGCTGGCTGGTCCAGCGCAGCCGCGCGCAGAGCAGCTCGATGAATTTCATCGCAAGCGCCGGCTGGCTCTTCACGAACGGCAGGAAGTCGCGGCGGTCGATGATGTAGAGTTCGCAATTGGTGTTGGCGGTGGCATCCGCCGACCGCGGTGCACCATCGAGCACGGCGATCTCGCCGAAGATCTCGCCCGGACCGATCAGGTTGAGGATGGCATTCCGGCCATCAGGCGACGAGGAGGAAATCTTCACTGTTCCGGAGATCACCGCGAACAGATTGTTGCCGGGATCTCCCTTGGCAGCGATCGTCGCACCGCGCTTGACTGTGGAGTGCTTGGCGTAGCGGCAGAGCTGATCGAGAGCCTCTGGCTCCAGATCCGCAAAGATCGGGTGCTTGCGCAGGACCGATAGTTTGTTTCCCGCCGATTGGCGGGGGTCGCCGGTCTTGTCCTGAGGCACGCCGCGGGGCTCCTAAGACTGCGAGGCACTGGAGTTCCTGCGTAGTCAACGTTCTCAGGCTTTTCAACCGGAAAGCACGAACACAGCTTGAAGCAAGTGTTGTTAAAATGCCGCGATTGCGCCCACGACGGCGCACCCACAGGGTGCGTCGATGCGTTTCGGCCGATGCAGAGTTGCGGATACAGCAACGCGCGGCAGGGCCCGAGCACCGCGAAACAGGCTCAATGAGCCGCGGAAGCCGCGGCTGCCGCGCCAAAAGCGAGTGCGATCTCGGGAAATTCAGCGCTTCGTATCGGAATCGAGTCGGCCCGTGCTGGTCTGCCGGTCGGCCCAAGCCAGCGCTGCGGCGAACGCAACAAAGATGGCTACGACCACAATGGTCACCAGCAGCGCGTCAATCGGCATCGTGCCCTCCCACGGATTTGAGCCATTATCCGCGGCGCGTGGCCGGCGTCTTTGATCGGGATCAAAAATGAGCCAGTAGTCTGGCGCGGCCGGGAATCAGGCCGCAGCCAGCGCCTCGACTCGCGCGGGATCGCGCAGGCTGACGCCGCCATGGACGATCTCGATCGCCCCGTGCCGCTCCAGCTTGGTGAAGGTACGGCTGACGGTCTCGATGGTCAGTCCAAGATAATCTGCGATGTCCTGCCGGCTCATCGGAAGGGGCACCGTGTTCGACGCTCCCTTGAGCGAGACCAGCCGCTCGCGCCAGCAGAGCAGAAACGTCGCGACCTTTTCATCCGCCGAACGACGGCCGAGCAGCACCATGTGGTCGCGGGCCTGGCTCAACTCCCGTATCGCCAGTTCGTTGATGCGCTTGAGCAGATGCGGCCGGTCCTCGATGAAGCGCCCGAACGGCGCCTTCGCGAACTGGCACACCGTCACCGCACCAATCGCATCGGCCGAGAAATTGTGGCGGCCGGATACATTCATCCCCAGGAAATCGCCAGGCAGCGCAAAGCCAACGATCTGCCGGCGACCATCGGGCAGCAGCTTGTAGAGCCGCATCACGCCTTCGAGGAGATTGTAGAACGAGGTCGTGATCTCCTCCTCGGAGAACACGGTCTCTCCTGCGGCGAAATGCACCCGGCGTCCGAGATGCTCGAACTCCCTGAGCTCGGCCGGGTCCAGCGATGCACACACTGCGAAGCCGCGAACCGCGCAATCGTCGCAAAAATGGCTGTTCGGCTCAATCATCGTCACGGAAGCCTTCATCCACCGCTCCAAGCGCCCCCGAATCTCCGCAACCAAAGGAGTTCACCGCGCTGAATGCATTTTTACTGCATTGCGCCAGAGCCTGTTGACCCAGATCAAATTTGGCGCCCGTCCCCGCTCCTATTCTGGGTCAAGAGTTCGACCGGACCAATTTCCATGCGAAATGTGCTGCCCCTCACTTTGATTGGGCTGTTGCTGATCACTCCCGCGCTCGCTGCGCCGACGGCGGAGCAGCGTGGCAAGGCCTATGCGCGGGTCAATTGCGCCCGCTGCCACGCCATCGACCGCCATTCCGCCAGCCCGCTCAAGATCGCTCCACCGTTCAGAACGCTGGACCAGCGCTACCCGATCGATTCCCTGGAAGAAGCGCTCGCCGAAGGTATCTATACCGGCCACGCCGACATGCCCGCCTTCGAGCTCGAGCCGGACCAGATCCACGATCTCCTGTCCTATCTCAAGACGCTCAAATAGTTTCGAGCATCACACCATCTGCACCGTCCAGCCGATCAATTCCCTGGCGATGCGGGCGAAGGCTGCGTCGAAGGCGTCGACGGCCGCGGCCGGCTCGATCTTGTCGAGCTTCTCACTGGTCTCCACCAGACGCGATCCGATCACCTTCCCGCTCTTGTCGACGATCCGCGCCGACAGTCCGATCTCGACCCGTGTCTCGCCCTCCGTGGCGATGCGGAAACGCCTGATGTCGATCAGGAGTTGGTAGTCCGCCTGCCCCAAATCGGTCGTCCGTAGCGGGGCGTGCGCGATATCGTAATTCTCGAAGCTGTCGATCAGCCGCGCCTGCACCAGCTTGGGAATGCTGTCGGCCCAGAGGAAGTCGGCGAAGCCCTTGATGTCGCCAACCGGCGCGAACAGCATGCGCTGAGTCTGAAGCATCGCGACGGCGGTCGGCTCCGGAATCGATAGCGACGCCGAAAGCGTCTTACCGACCGGTCCAATATCCCGCGGCGTGAGCAAATCGTAGGTAACCTTTTGCGCAGGCGTGCCACCGCCGGTCATCTTCTCGAGGCCAGCCAGAATGCCGTCGATCTTGCCGGTGTTGCGCGCCAGGCCGTCGGAAAACGTCTTGAGATTGGCGATGGTATCCTTGAGCGGGCCGGAATTGTCCTCGAGCACGGTGTCGACGCGCCGCAGGGCATCGCGCGCAGCCTGGGTCATGCTCTGGCCCGCGCCGGCCTCGGCGATCAGGGTCAATGGCTCGCCGGATTTGGCGACGATCATGCCCCCCTCCAGCGTCACCACCGGCACGCCGGTCAGCCCCTGGAAATCGAGCCCGACCTTGGTGTCGGTGCGCACCGGCGTCGTTGCGGCGACCGAGATCGTGGCGCTGACGAAGCGCGGATTGTCGGGCGCAAGACCGAGCTGCGTCACCTCGCCGACGCGAATGCCGTTGAACAGCACGCCGGCGCCGACCAGAAGACCCGGCACCGGCCCCTGGAATTGCACGTGGTAATTCGTACGCGGCCCGATGCCGCCGCTGTTGTTCAGCCAATAGACGAAGCCGAAAACCGCAACGATCGCGGCCAGCACGAAGCCGCCAATCAGCACATAGGGCGCGCGAGTTTCCATGTCTCATCTCATTTCATGTTGCAGCATCTGCGAGCGCTTGCCGTGGAAATAGGCGCGCACCCACGGGTGCTCGGATTGCAGCAATTCTCGCATCGGCCCTATCGCCACGATCTTGCCGTCGGCGAGCGCCGCGACGCGGTCGCAGACCGTGGTGAGGCTCGCAAGGTCATGGGTGACCATGAAGACCGTGAACCCCAGTGTCTTTTGCAGCGTCCGGATCAGCGAGTCGAAATCCCCGGCGGCAATCGGATCGAGGCCGGATGTCGGCTCGTCGAGGAAGAGGATCGGCGGATCGAGCGCGAGCGCGCGCGCCAGCGCCACGCGCTTGGTCATACCGCCGGATAGCTCCGACGGATATTTGTCCCCATCCTGCGCCCGCAGCCCGACCATCTCGAGCTTGGCGATCGCGATCTCGTCCATCAGCTCCTGCGACAGCGCGAGATTTTCGCGAAGCGGAAACTGCACGTTCTGCTTGACCGTCAGCGATGAGAACAGCGCGCCTTGCTGAAACAGGATGCCCCACGTCGCCGCCCGGCTTTGGTCATGCGTGCCACCGATCGGCCGTCCCATGATTTCGATGGTGCCACTACGACGCGGAATAAGGCCGATGATGGTCCGCATCAACACCGACTTGCCGCCTCCGGACGCTCCTACCAGCCCGAGGATCTCGCCGCGGCGGACGTCGAGCGACAAATGATCGAGCACGGTCTGGCGGCCGAAGCCGACCACGAGATCATGGACGCCGATCGCGAACTCTGCCTGCGCCTCGGGCATCGTCACATCCCGATCGAGGCGAAAAAGACCGCGAACAGGCCGTCCAGCACGATCACCAGGAAGATCGACTTGACCACCGACGTGGTCGTCTGCCGGCCGAGCGACTCCGCGCTGCCCTTGACACGCAATCCCTCGCTGCAGGCGACGATCCCGATCACCAGCGCCATGAACGGCGCCTTGAGGATACCGACCTCGAAATGGGTGACGGAGATGGCCTCATGCAGCCGCGCGATGTAGATCGACGGTCCCATATCGCCGTAGAACTGTGCGACGAGGCCGCCGCCATACAGCGCGGCAATCGATCCGATGAAGGCTAGAATGGGCAGCGCGATGACGAGTGCAGCCACGCGCGGCAGGATCAGGACGTCGACCGGATCGAGCCCCATGGTCGAGAGCGCATCGATCTCCTCGCGCATCTTCATCGAACCGAGCTCGGCCGTGTAGGCGCTTCCCGAGCGTCCCGCGACCATGATGGCGACGATCAGCACGCCAAGTTCGCGCAGGACGAGGATGCCCACCATATCGACAGTGTAGGACTCCGCGCCGAACCTGCGGAAATGAAAAAACCCCTGTTGGGCGATGATGGCGCCGATCAGGAAGGTGATCAGCACGACGATGGGAATCGCCTGGAACCCGATCCGGTTGAGTTGATAGACCAGCGATGTCAGCCGCAGCGAGCGGGGCCGCCGCGCGACACCGATCACGGCGATAAACAGGGCGCCGAGCATTTGCAGGAAGACCGCGATGTCTTCGCGGGCGCCGACCGTGGCCTTGCCGAGATCGTTCAATCTCAGCAGGACCGGATTGGGTGCGGCTGCCGGCGCAGGCGTGTGTCGATTGACCTGCCGCACCTCCGCCAACAGACCGCTGAATTGATCCGCCACGCCGACGATCTCGGCTGGCCTTCCCGATGACGCAGCCTGGCGCGACAGCTTTTCCAGAATCCAGGCGCCGAGCGTGTCGAGCGCACCGATGCCCGACATGTCGAGCGTTACGCTTCGCGATCGATCAACTTCCGCGCCAACCGTCCTGCAGAGCGTCTCGAGCGCAGACACGTTGGCTGCGATCCACGGCCCTTCGGGTCGCAATTTGAGCGCATCGCCAGAGGGGGTGGCCAGCAACAGAGGTTCCGAATTCACGCTCATATCCTCATGGGGCGACCGGCCCCAATCGCTGTCTTCTAGGCCGGCACAGGCCGGCTCGATTGACTTGTCTCAAACATAGGTCTGTTCCCCTCATTGACGCAAATCAATCGTCATCGGGTTCGCTCGCATAGGCTCCTGCCATTCAATGGAGACCGCCCATGTTCGACACCGGCAGAATGAGCGACGAGCTGAGAGCCCTGAAGGTCGACGTCACACGTCTGCTGAGCACGGCTGGGGAGGACATGTTCGAGACATCGAAGGACCATGCCGAGGCCCTCGCCGATCAGATCAAGGCCGCGCTGGCCGAACTGGGCGAGACCGTCAGCGAAGAGCAGGAGCAACTCCACGATCTCGTCGCAGGACGCCCCGTGGCCTCGCTCGCGTCCGCCTTCGCGCTCGGCGTGGTCGTCGGCTTCATGCTGAGGAGGCACTAGGTGAATACGGAGAATGTGATCAAGCATCTGCGCGCACTGTGGCGCACGGACAGGATCATAGCGGATATCAGGCTTCGTCATCTGCTGGTCGGGTTCGGCCTGCGCGCGTTCGCGGCGCTGATCGCCGCATTCGGGCTCCTGATGCTGGAACTATCAGCCTATTTCGCGCTACTCCAGATCTGGAGCGCGATCGCTGCGGCCGCCGTCCTCGGAGCGATCAATTTCGCCATCGCGGCGGCTCTGTTCATCGCGGCCGGACGCCCGCCTTCAGGCCGCGACATCGAGCTCGCCAATGAAATCCATGACACGTCGATCGAGGCCCTCCAGATCGAAGCCCGGGCGTTTCAGGGCCAATTGACCGGCGCGGTTCATCATCCGCTCAGCACGATCGTGCCGGTTCTGGTGCCTCTGATTGCCGTCATCGTCAAGAACATGCGAAAGACGACCAGGGAATCCGCCGCAGACACCGCGCCCGAAGCACACTCCTGACCGGCGAGCGTCAGAGCTTCAGCCGGACGTCGCAGATGTCGGGCTCGGCGGGATCCGGCTTGATCTCGAAACCGAGCTGCCGGCACATCTCGAGCATCGCGACGTTCTCCTTGAGCACGTCGCCCGAGATGGTCTTGAGCCCTTCCGACCTGGCGTAGTCGATGATCAGTTGCATCAAGGCCCAACCAAGCCCCCTGCCCTTGAGGTCGGACCGCAGCAGGATCGCGTATTCGCCGCTCTCATAGATCGAGTCCGAGTGAAGCCGGACCACGCCGACCATCTCATTTTTTTCGTCGAACGCGATGAACGCCATGGCGCGCGCATAATCGAGCTGGGTCAGGCGTGCGATGAACTCGTGGGTGAACTCCTTCATCGGCGCGAAGAAGCGCAGGCGGAGATCATGGGCCGTAACGTGACCCAGGAACTCGTGAATGGTCGGCTCGTCCTCGGGACGCAGGGGACGAACCGAAATGTGCCAGCCGTCCTTGAGCGCAAGGCGGCGCTCCCATTGCGACGGATAGGCGCGAACGGCGAAATTGGCGGGGCCTGAGCCGGCAAATTTCGGCTGCGGCGGTCCCACCGCGACACGGGCATCGACGGCCGTCACGCCGGTTTCGTCCGCGAGCAGCGGGTTGATATCGAGCTCGCGAATTTCGGGGATGTCCGCCGCCATCTGCGCCAGCTTCACCAGCACCATGGCGACGGCGTCCGGCTTGACCGCGGGCACGTCCCGATAAGCCTGCAACAATCGCGAGACGCGGGTCCGCTCGATCAGGTCGCGAGCGAGCTGCAAATCGAGCGGCGGCAAAGCCAAGGCCTTGTCGTTGATGATCTCCACTGCCGTGCCGCCCCGGCCGAACACGACGACCGTGCCAAAAGTGGGATCGTCGGCAAGGCCCAGGATCAGTTCGCGCGCCTTGGCCTTGACGACCATCGTTTGCACGATGACACCGTCAATGCGGGCTTCGGGCCGCAACTTCCGCGCCCGCGCAAATATGCCGGCAGCGGCCCCGCGCACCGCAGCCGGCGTGGTCAGATTGAGCACGACGCCGCCGACGTCGGACTTGTGGATGATGTCGCGCGACAGGATCTTGAGCACGACGGTGTCGCCCTGCGCGAACACCTCCTCCGCGTAGCTGACCGCCTGCTCGACATCGGCAGCCGCATAGGTCGGCACCATCGCGATGTCATAGCACCCAAGCAGATGCTTGATCTCGACGGGCTCGAGCCACTTGCGCCCGTCGGCCATGGCCGTCGCGACGATCTGCCTTGCCGTCGCGACATCCGGCACGAACGTATCGGGCATCGCCGGCGGCACCTGGCTCAATTCGTCGACCACCTCGCGATGCCGCACCAGATGCATGAAGCCGCGCACTGCATCGTCTTCGGTCGGGTAATTCGGAATGCCGGCGGCCGACAGCGTCGCAATGATCTCCTGATCGGCCCCCACCCAGGCTGCCAGCACGGGCTTGGCCCAACTGCGGTGCTTCTGGCGATATTTGACGACGAGTTCCGTCACGGTCGTCGCGATCGCGGCGGCCGATGCAATCGCGGTCTGCACGTTGAGCACGAGGACCGCATCATTGCCGGGATCGTCGAGCAGCACCTCCAGCGCCGCCGCATAACGCGAGGCATCCGCGTCGCCGACGATATCGACGGGATTGGCGCCGGACCAGGTCGGCGGCAACACCGCATCGAGCTTCTCGCGCGTCTCGGGCTTCATGGGGGCGGGAATTCCGCCAAGGTCCGCGAGCCGATCGACAGCCAGGACGCCGATGCCACCGCCATTGGTCAGAATCGCGAGACGCTTTCCCGCCGGCGATCCGATCCGACCGAGCGTCTCGGCACAATCGAATAGCTCCCGCAGATCCGACACGCGCAGGACTCCGGCGCGGCGGAAGGCTGCATCATAGACCGCATCCACACCGGCGAGTGCGCCCGTATGCGTAGCGGCCGCTTTCGCACCCTGAGCCATGCGACCGGGCTTCACCACGACGACAGGCTTTACACGGGCGGCAGCGCGCGCCGCCGACATGAACTTTCGCGCATCCTTGATGGCCTCGATGTAGAGCAGGATGGCACGGGTCTTGTGATCCATCGCGAAGTGGTCGAGCAAATCTGCGATGTCGACGTCGATCTGATCGCCGATCGAGACAATGCCGGAGAAGCCGACGCCACGCTGGGCAGCCCAATCCACCATGCCGGCCGCGATCGCGCCCGATTGCGAGATCAGCGCGAGGTTCCCTGCCCCGGGCATGTGCGCGGCGAAGCTCGCATTGAGACTTGCGCCGGGCATCATGATGCCGAGGCAATTGGGACCGATCAGCCGCATGCCGTATTTGCGGGCAGCGGCGATGGCAGCTTCCTCGAGCGATCCCGGTCCGTGCCCGAGCCCCGCCGAGACGATCAAGGCGCCGGCCGAGCCCCGCCGGCCGGCCTGGTCGATGATTTCAGGGACTTCGCGCGCGGGCGCAGTGATGACGACCAACTCAGGCACGAACGGAAGCTTTTCCAGCCGGCTCACCGCGGCAACGCCGCCGATCTCGGCATGGCGCAGGTTTACCAGGCCGAACTGCCCTTTGAACCCCGCCTTGCCAATGTTTTCGAGGACCGCGCGCCCAACGGACGCCGGGCGGGCACTTGCGCCGACCAGCGCGACCGATCGGGGCGACAACAGGTTTTTCAGGCGATAAGTCGACATGATCACAATCGTTCGATCGGGCAACGGGTCCGACGGAAGCTAACCCGGATGGAGGCTGAAACGCACCTAGTGCGACATCATCACCCAGCATGGTGGCTGGCCGATGACGGTCTTGGTCACGCCGCCCCAGACGGTCTCGTTCAGGCGCGAATGATGATAAGCGCCCATGACGATGGCGTCGACGGCATGGGATTGTGCCCAGCTTCCCAGCACCTTACCAATCGAGCTGCCGTTGCCCTTCACCGTCTCGAACGAGGCATAGATCCCGTGTTCCCTCAAGTGATGGACGAGACTGTTGCCGGACTGCGTGATCGTATCGTCCTTGTCGTCAGCCACGGTGATCACGCGCACCACAGCGGCGGCTTGTAGGATGGGTAGTGCGTCGCCGACCGCGCGCGCGGCACGCGCCGAATGGTCCCAGGCAATCATGACGTTCTCGAATTCGGGCCGCAGCGCCTCCACCTGCTCCTCTGGACATAGCAGCAACGGCCGCCCGGAGTGGAACAAGAATGTTTCAACGAGGTTTTCGGTTCGGCTGTGGTGCGGCTTCACCGGGATCAACGCGAGGTCGCTGAAGCGCGCATGCTCGGCCAAAGTCGATGCGATCTGGTCCGCCGGCACCTTGCCCGATCGGCTTTGGGCACGAATGCCGGCTCGCGAGGCTGCGTTGGTGAACGCATTCAGCAGTTGCTGTATCTCGCCCGCCTCGCGCACATTGCTGAATGCGGCGGCCTCCGGGTCGTCAGGGAACACCACTTTCGGCCGCACGAAAGCATCGTTCGCGAGCGCGAGCCCCGTGATCCTGGCGCCGAGATCGGCGGCAACGGCAACGCACTTCTCGATTGCAGCCAGCGTGGGAGCCTGGGGTTCGCCGACGAGCGGCAGAAAGACGTCCTTGATGGGCATCGGATTCTCCTTGGCGGCCAGAATAGGCCGCCTTCGGTCCGGGCGCTTGATCCTCCTCAAGCCGGGAATACTCCGCATCGCCAGCCGACGACAGGCCTTGACGGAAGTCAAGAACTGGTCGCAGCTCCGGAGTAAGCGTTACCTCGGCTTGCGGCCGGACCGCTTGGCGCCCCCATCCGCATGATGCCGGCAGCGATGACAGTCAATTCGACGACCCAGGAACGGATTTTTGCGGCACTG
Organism: Bradyrhizobium sp. WYCCWR 13022; assembly: GCF_030435535.1. NCBI lineage: Bacteria > Pseudomonadati > Pseudomonadota > Alphaproteobacteria > Hyphomicrobiales > Nitrobacteraceae > Bradyrhizobium > Bradyrhizobium sp. WYCCWR 13022. The sequence goes on along the minus strand of NZ_JAUIZJ010000020.1, from coordinate 44,859 downwards.
ACCGCGCATGCCGGCGTGAAGCGGATCGATACGCACGGGGCTTCGGTCTTCCTCGACGGGGCGCGGGCGCTGAAGGTGAAGCGGGCGGTCAAGTATCCGTTCCTCGACTATTCGACACTCGAGAAACGCAAGGCGGCCTGCGAGGAGGAGGTCAGGATCAACCGGCCGCACGCGCCGCAAATCTATCACGGCATCGTGGCCGTCACGGAGGAGCCGGACGGGTCGGTGACGATCGGCGGCCACGGCCGGCCGATCGAATATGCCGTCGACATGGCGCGTTTCGACGAGAACCAGACGCTGGATCATCTGGCGAAGGCCGGACGGTTCGATTCGGACTTTGCATCGGCCATCGCGGACGCAATCGCGGCCTCGCACCTAGCCGCGACGCCCACCAACGGCGAGGCATGGGTTTCCTCCGTCCCCGCCTTGATCGAGGGCAACAGCAATGGCCTGCGGTGCGGCAATCGTTTCCCGGCAGCAGAGATCGAGCAGCTTGCGCAGGCCTCGCACGCCGCATTCCTGCGCGTCCGATCCTTGCTTCAAGAGCGCGCCCGCCTGGGCTTCGTGCGCCGGTGCCACGGCGATCTGCATCTTGCGAACATCGTGCTGATCGAGCGACGGCCTGTCCTGTTCGACGCCATCGAGTTCGATGCACAGATGGCGACGGTCGACGTGTTCTACGACCTCGCATTCACGCTGATGGACCTGCTGCACCACGATCAGCCGCTTGCCGCAAACGTCGTTCTGAACCGGTACCTCGCCGCAACGCCGCTCGACAATCTCGACGCGCTCGGCGCGCTGCCGCTGTTCATGTCGATCCGCGCAGCTATCCGCGCCCAGGTGACGCTGGCGCGGCTGAAGCCGGCCCGTTCCGACGACGCCGAGATTGTTGACGAGGGCCGTCGCTATTTCGGTCTCGCCCGGACGCTGATCCAGCCTCCCCTTCCCCGTCTGATCGCGGTAGGGGGACTGTCGGGCACCGGCAAATCGGTTCTGGCGCGCGCGCTCGCGCCGATCGTCGCGCCGCAACCAGGCGCCGTCGTGTTGCGCAGCGACGTCATTCGCAAGCAGATGTTCGGGGTCGCCAACACGGAGCGGCTGCCGCCATCTGCCTATACGCCCGAGCTTGCCGAGCGGGTCTACGCGACCTTGGCCGAGCGCGTCCGCCGCGTGCTGGCCCAGGGTCATTCGGTGATCGTCGACGGCGTGTTCGCCCGCGATGCCGAAAGAGACGCCTTCGCCAAGCTGGCCCAGGATAGCGGCGTGCCTCTCACCGGCCTGTTTCTGGTGGCTGATCTGGCGACCCGGCAGGCTCGAATCGGCAACCGCAGCGACGACGCGTCGGATGCCACGCAAGAGGTTGCCGCGTTGCAGGAGCACTATAATATCGGCCACGTCGACTGGACGATCATCGATGCATCCGGGACGCAAGCGCAGACGCTCCAGGGCTGCCGGAACGCGATCACTGACGGCAGGCAAGGCAATCTGATTGGCGCGGGCTAGGATGGCGCGACCCAGCACGAATTCGACAATGCTCGGCAGCGCCTGGCCTGCGGCGGGCCGTAGGTTGCCCGGCCGCCTCAGCGCCGGCATGGCCTGCGACACAGCATTTCGGATCATCGCGCGCCGTCACCTCGCTGCGGTCCTGGCCCAGCATGACGGCACCTGCCGTGGCGATCCGGAGGCGCTGCATCAGATCCGAATCGCGCTGACCCATCTGAGGACCGCGATTCGTTTCTTTTCGCCCATGGTCGACGATGCGCTGCGCCCCAAAGTCTGGACCGAGCTGAAATGGCTGAACAGCCAGCTCGGCATGGTACGGGACCTCGACGTCGCGATTGAACGCGTCGTAGCGGAAGCCGGTGACGAACTCGCCGTGATCGCCGAGCTCCAGCACTGGGACGAGAAACGCGCCGAGAGCCACCGCCTGCTGGCCCGTGCGCTGCAGTCGGTGCGATATCGCCGCTTGGTCGAACAGACCACGAGCTGGATCGATAGCGGCCCCTGGTCGACCCGGCGCAGCAAGGAGGCCATCAGGCTGCGTCGCTGCCCGCTCGCCGACCACGCAATGGCGCAACTGATCGAATGGCAAAGGACGCTGCTCAAGAAGGCGAGGAAGCTCCGCAAGCTCGACGTCGAAAGACGGCACAAGCTGCGGATCCTCAACAAGCGACTGACTTATTCAATCGAGTCGCTGGAGGATCTGTTCGCCGACAAGTCGCTGACGAAGCAGAAGTCGATCCTCAAGCAGTTGCGCAGGGCGCAAAAATCCCTCGGACAGTTGAACGACGACGCACGCGGCCAGACGTTGGCCGCCTCGCTGAACGAGGCCGTCCCCGAGGCCGGCATTCGCTTTCTCGACCGCAAGCGGGAAAAGAAGCTGTTGCGCACCGCTTCGACGGCGTATCGCAAACTCGAAAAGACCAAGCCTTTCCGCGCCTCCGACCTGACGCCCGATCTCGACCCCGAGGACTAGGTCCGAACGTAGTCCCCTGGGGCATCGGGCAAGCCATCGATGTCACCATACCCGATCGGCGGCGGATCGCAGGGCTTGCCCGATCTCGCGATCAACCACCGGCTCCATTCGGGCCACCATGATCCCTCGACATGCGACGCCAGCTTCAGCCATTCATCCGGGCCGATATAGGGCGCGTCCGCTGCCTTGGTCATGACCTGATAGCTGTGTCCGGGCTCGTCGGGCGGCGCGACGACGCCGGCATTGTGGCCGCCGCTCGTCAACAGGAAGGTCAGGTCGGCATCCACCTGGTAGTGGAGCTTGTGCACGGATCGCCATGGCGCCACGTGGTCGGTCAGGGTACCGACGACGAACATCGGAGCATGAATGTCGGACAGCGAGACGCTCTTGCCCTCCACCTGATAACGCCCCTCGGCGAGATCGTTGTCGAGGAACAGCTTGCGCAGATATTCCGAATGCATCCGATAAGGCAGCCGCGTCGCATCCGCATTCCAGGCCATCAGGTCGCTCGGCGCCGCCGCCTCGCCCATCAGATAATCATGCGACAGCCGCGACCAGATCAGGTCGTTCGAACGCAGCAGCGCGAACGCGCCGGCCATCTGCGCCGTATCGAGGTAGCCGCGCTGCCACATGATGTCTTCGAGGAAAGCGACCTGGCTTTCGTTCACGAACAGCGTCAGTTCGCCGGCCTCGGTGAAGTCCGTCTGCGCGGCAAGCAGCGTGATGGTGCCGAGACGATCATCGCCGTCGCGCGCCATCTTGGCGGCGGCGATCGACAACAACGTGCCACCCAGACAATAGCCGAGCGCGTGGGTCTTCCGACCCGGCACAATTCGTTCGATCGCATCCAGCGCAGCCATCACGCCGAGCTTGCGATAATCGTCGAACGCGACGTTCCGATCCCTGGCATCCGGGTTGCGCCAGGAGATTGCGAAGACGGTAAAGCCCTGATCGGTGAGATATTTGACCAGCGAGTTCTGCGGCGACAGATCGAGAATGTAGTATTTCATGATCCAGGCCGGCACGATCAGGATCGGCTCGGGCCGCACGTGTACGGTCGTCGGACGGTACTGGATCAGCTCGATCAGCTCATTGCGGTAGACGATTTTGCCGGGCGACGCCGCGACCGTCCTGCCGACGACAAACTGTTCATTGCCGGCGGGCTTCGCGGCCGACAGCATTCGTACCAGGTCGCCGTACCAGTTCTGCCAGCCGAAAACGAAATTTTCGCCACCGCTCTGAAAGGCCTTCTCCAGCACCTCCGGGTTGGTCATCGCAAAGTTCGACGGCGCCAGCATGTCCAGCATCTGGCGCACCGAGAATTCGACGATGGCGTCATTCGCGCGCGAGACGCCACGCACCCCGGTCGTAGCATCGTGCCACCAGCGCTCTCCGAGCAGAAACGCCTGCGCAAAAATATTGAACGGCGCCGCCTCCCATTGCGGCTCCTTGAAGCGGCGGTCCCGCCCCTCCGGCCGGATCACCGACCAGGGCTTCTGGCCCGATGACATCGCGTGCGCGGCAACTTCCAGCAGTCGACCCGTGTCACGAAGGATATCGTTGGTAATCTCCATCCGGCGCTGCGGCGCCGCGGCGAGGTGAAAGCTCCAATCGAACCAGGCGAGCAGCAAGGCCGCCGGCGAAATCCCGCCCGTAAACCGCGCCAGCATCGCATGGAACGCGCGATCCACAGGGTAAGGCTCCGACATCGGCGCGGCCGCCGGCTTCTCGGCAGCCGGTTCGTTACGCGTCGCAACAGGAACCACGCCTGCGACCGGTTCGACGGGAGGTGCCGGCAGCACCGGCTCTTCGGTCCGAGGAAGGATCTGCACGACGCTCATGGCCAAAAAATCTCGCTCGCATCTGGTCTGCGAGACGATATGACCAGCCGCTGCAAAAACGTTGAGCTGCATCAATTCCGGAGGATTGATCACGATCGCTTCACTGGGAGGGACCGACCTCCTCGGCTTGACCTACGTCAAACCGCACCCCAGCGCCTGATCTAGAAATTCCCCAACGAAGTTCGACAAGCGGAGCAGTCCATGCGCGCCCACCAAATCATGACCCGGTCGGTCATCTCGGTTACCCCCGACACCAGCATCGTCGAAGCCGCGAACATCATGTTGAAGCGTCACGTCAGCGGCCTCACCGTCGTCGACGACGGCGGCAAGCTGGTCGGGGTGGTCTCGGAAGGCGACTTCATCCGCCGCAGCGAAATCGGCACTGGCCGCAAGCGCGGCCGTTGGCTGCGGTTCATCCTCGGCGCCGGCAAATCGGCCGGCGATTTCGTCCACGAGCATGGCCGCAAGGTCGCGGAGGTCATGACCACCTCACCCGTCACCATCACCGAGGATACCGCGCTCGCGGAGATCGTCGACCTCATGGAGCGGAACAACGTGAAGCGCCTGCCGGTTGTTCGCGGCGACAAGGTCGTCGGCATCGTGTCGCGCGCCAATCTTCTGCAGGCGGTGGCGGGCCTTGCCCGCGAAGTGCCGGATCCGACGGCCGACGACGATCACATCCGCGGCCGCATCATCGATGCCATGGAGAAATACGACTGGTGCCCGTTCGGGCTGAACGTCATCGTGCGCGACGGCATCGTTCACTTGAGCGGCGTCATCACCGAGGAACGCTCCCGGCAAGCGGCGATCGTTGCGGCGGAAAACGTTGAAGGTGTCAAGAAGGTGCACGACCATCTGTGCTGGGTCGACACCATGTCAGGCGTCTATCTGAACTCGCCCGAGGACGATGATCTCGCCAAGGCGAGCTGAGACGGGAATCGCGACTCAACGAGGAATGACGGCGGTGGCCTCGATCTCGACGCGTGCCGCCTGCTCCACGAGGCGCACGACCTGGACCAGCGCCATCGCCGGATAATGTGCGCCGAAGGTCGCGCGGTAGATCTTGCCGAGCTCCTTCAGATTCGTCAGATACTCCTCCATGTCGACGACGTACCAGGTCAGACGAACCAGATGCTCGGGCCGCGCGCCGGCCTCTGCCAAAATCTCGGCAATGTTGCTCAGGGTCTGGCGCACCTGCGCGACGAAGCCGTCGGCGAGACGCTCCTGGGCATCCCAGCCGATCACACCGCCCGTGACGACGATGCGCCCCTCGGCGGCCATGCCGTTGGCATAGCCCTTCGGCACCGGCCAGCCGGATGGCTGAAGCACCTGCGCCCTGGGACCGGCGTCGTCCTCGGCGGCGGTGGGTAGCACAGCAAGCTGGGGGCCTTTCGGCGTTGTCACGGACAATTCTCGATCCTCATCTCATTCGGCCGCGACGCCCGAGGACGTCGCAGCCGCCTGCGCCAATTGCCGCAAGGCAAAGCGCTTCAATTTTCCGGTCTCGGTCTTCGGCAACTGCGTCACGAACTCGATCGCGCGCGGATATTTGTAGGGCGCGATCTCGCGTTTGACATGCTCCTGCAATTCGGCTGCGAGCCTGGCATCCGGCGTCACGCCGGGCGCGGCAACGACATAGGCTTTCACGATCATCCCGCGCGCCTCGTCCGGCGCACCGACGACGCCGCACTCGGCGACCGCAGGGTGCGTGAGCAACGCTGCTTCCACGTCCGTGCCCGCGATATTGTACCCGGATGACACGATCATGTCGTCGGAGCGCGACTGGTACCAGAAGTAACCGTCGCTATCCATCAGATAGGTGTCGCCGGTGATATTCCAGCCGTTCTGGACGTATTTTCGCTGACGCTCGTCGGCGAGATAGCGGCAACCGGTCGGCCCGCGCACCGCGAGCTTTCCCATCGTGCCTGCCGGCACGTCGTTGCCGTCGTCATCGACGATTTTAGCCTCATAGCCGGGAACGGGCTTACCCGTCGCACCAGGGCGAATCTCGTCTTCGGTCGCACTGATGAAAATGTGCAGCAACTCGGTCGAACCGATCCCGTCCATCAGCTTGATGCCGGTGGCCTTCAGCCAGGCATCGAACGTCGGCTTGGGCAGCGTCTCGCCCGCGGAGACGCACTTTCGCAGTGAGGATATGTCACGGCCGGGCAGCTTGCCGATCATGGCGCGGTACGCCGTCGGCGCCGTGAAGCAAACCGTGGTCTTGTACCGCTCGATCGCCGTCAGGATGTCGTCGGGCGTCGTCTTCTCCAGGACGACGAAGGAAGCGCCGATATGCATCGGGAACAGAACGCCGCCGAAGCCGAAGGTGAAGGCGAGCGGCGCGGAACCGACGAAGCGATCTTTCTGCTCGGCCCGCAGGATGTTGCGCGCATAGCCGTCGCAAACCGCCAGCATGTCCCGATGGAAATGCATGGTGCCCTTCGGATCGCCTGTTGTGCCCGAGGTGAAGGCAATCAAGCAGATGTCGTCGGAGGCGGTATCGACTGCCGTAAACTCGGGGCTCGCGTCCGCAATCAGCGCCTCGAGCGAGTCGGGCGTCCCATTGCCCCAATAGACCACGTGCTTGAGACCGGGGGCGACGAGCCTTGCCTTCTCCATCTCGTCGGAGAGTTTGCCGTCGCAGAGCGCGAGCCCAATTTCCGCCTTCTGGATCGGATAGGATAGCTCCTTGGCGCGCAGCAACGGCATCGTCGCCACACAGATGCCGCCGGCCTTGATCACCGCGAGATAGGTCGCGACCATCATCGGGCTGTTGGCCGAACGCAGCATCACGCGGCCGCCGGTCACAAGTCCGAGCTTGCTCACCAACACATTGGCGATGCGGTTCACCAGCGCTTGCAGTTCGCGATAGGAATAGCTGACGGCAGGACTGATGACGCAAGGCGCATCGCCGTGCCCCTGCTCGACCCACCGGTCGAGGAAATAGCTGACGCAATTCAGTCGCGCCGGATAGCGCAGCTCCGGCCGCGTGAAAATGAACTCCGGCCACAGATCCGGCGGCGGCAGATGCTGCCGACCGAACGTATCGACATGGGCGGTCGCAGCGTTTGCGTCATGCGAGCCCGAGACTTGAACCTTGGCGGCGTTGGCCATCGCACGCTCCTTTGCGCATGGAAAGCACCCGGCAGCACTCACTGGAAAACATTTTAGGCTTAAAACAATTTGGCGCAATAGCCGATTTTGGCATCCCAAGCATTTTCCTGCGGCAAAAGGGCTTGGCGGCTGGCCCGCCGATGGGCTTAGGGCCGGCGACGCGCGGCCGATTTCTGCGCCGACGCCTTGGTCTTGGCCAGCAATCGCATCAGTTCGCGCACATCCTTGGGCGTCAGATCGGCGAAGAGATCGGCAATCCAGGTCTCGTGTTCAGCGGCCATCCTGCGAAACTCGGCACGACCGAGTTTCGTGAGACGGATCACCTGGACACGGCGATCGGTTTCCGAGGTGCGGCGGTCGAGATGGCCGGATTCCACGAGGCGCTCGACGAGGCCGGTGACGTTGCCGTTGGACACCATCATGCGCTTGGAGACATCGGACAGCGTCATGCCGTCGGGCGCCTTGTCGAGCTGCGCCATCAGGTCGAAACGTGGCAGCGTGACATCGAAGCGCTCCCGCAGTCGGCCGCGGACCTCGCCCTCGATCAGGGTCGTGCAGGTGAGCAGGCGCAACCACAACCGAAGCTCATCGGCATGGTCCTCCGGCGTTTCGACGGCCTTGGTCTCGGAATCGAGCATCTCGATGCAGTCACTCACGGCCGGCATTGGCGCCGGCTCGGATTCCCCAACGTTTTGAGCTTCAAATAAATCGACGCCGGCCGCAAGCCCAAAGCTGCAACAATCGACCGCACGGCAGTTTCTTTAGGCTTCAAATAATTGGCGCGCCGCTTGCATGCGCCGCTGCCTGCAAGATGGCGGCGCCCTGAGCTTGGCTTGCCGCGAGCGCCGTCATCGGCATAAGCTTGGATTGGAGTACCGGGCCTGCAATGCGAGCCCTGATGTCACGGGGGGATCAATCATGAAGACGCAACTGACCTTGGCCGCAGCCACACTTCTTCTCGGCACCGCGATGAGCCCTGCCCTCGCGCAGGAGAAGCTCAAGCTTGGCCTGATCGTGACTCTGTCAGGACCAGCGGCCGCACTCGGCCAGCAGGTTCGCGACGGCTTTGCCCTCGCGGTGAAAGATCTCGGCAGCAAGATGGGTGGGCGCGATGTCGAGGTCGTCGTGGTCGACGACGAATTGAAGCCCGACGCGGCGGTAACTAAGGTCAAGGGCCTGCTCGAGCGCGACAAGGTCGACTTCGTGGTCGGTCCGATCTTCTCCAACGTCCTTCAGGCGATCCACCGGCCGGTCACGGAGGCCAAGGTATTCCTGATCAGCCCGAATGCCGGGCCTTCGACGTTTGCCGGCAAGGATTGCAGCCCGTTCTTCTATGTGACGTCCTATCAGAACGATCAGGTGCACGAGATCCTCGGCAAGGTCGCGCAGGATCGCGGCTACAAGCGGATGTATCTCATGGTGCCGAACTATCAGGCCGGCAAGGACTCGGTCGCCGGCTTCAAGCTCGACTACAAGGGCGAGATCGTCGAAGAGTCCTACATGCCGCTCAACACGCTGGACTTCCAGCCGGAGCTATCCAAGATTGCGTCGCAGAAGCCCGATGCCCTCTTCACGTTCATGCCGGGCGGCCTCGGCGTCAACCTGGTCAAGCAGTACAAGCAGGCTGGTCTCGCCGACAGCATTCCGGTGCTCTCGGCTTTCACGGTCGATGAATCAACCCTGCCGGCGCAGCAGGACGCGGCCGTTGGCATGTTCGGCGGCGCGAACTGGGCGCCCAATCTGGACAATCCCCAGAGCAAGAAATTTGTTGCCGCCTATGAGGCCGCCTATAACGGCGTGCCCGGGACCTATGCGATGCAGGCGTATGACGCCGCGATGCTGATCGACAGCGCCGTCAAGAGCGTGAAGGGCGATCTCTCCAACAAGGACGCTGTTTCGGCGGCCCTGAGGAAAGCGGACTTCACGTCGCTCCGTGGTTCGTTCAAGTTCAACATCAATGGCTATCCGATCCAGGACTTCTATCTGACCAAGGTCGCAAAGCGCCCGGATGGCAAATTCCAGACCGAGATCGTTCAAAAAGTTTTCGAGAACTACGGCGACCGCTATGCCAAGGAATGCAAGGCGAACTAACACTGCGCGTCGCGTTATGGGAGGACTGCAATGAAGAGCGAAATCACCGGCATCACGCGGGCTAACGAAGGCATCCAGGGCATTTCCTGGAACATCCTCGGCCAGACTTATGTGCCGAAGAGCAACACCGAGAACAGTTTCTCCTGGCACGCCACGCTGCCTCCGGGCACGTTCGTGCCGCCGCATATCCATCCCGACCAGGACGAATATCTCTACATGCTGGAGGGCAAGCTCGACTTCGTGCTCGGCAATTCGGAAGCGCAGGCGACGCCCGGCGATCTGATCCGGCTCGGCATGGGTGTGCCGCACGGCATCTTCAACAAATCGGACCAGACCGCAAAGGTGCTGTTCTGGGTGTCACCGACCAAAAAACTGTTCGACCTGTTCTGGGGCCTTCACAACATGAAGGAGCAGAAGCCGGAGGACGTCGTGGCGATGGCCGCCGAGTTCAACATCCACTTCCTGCCGCCGCCGCCCGGCGCCGGCTAGCGGCCGCTTTACGCGCGCACTGCCGCAAGTCCCGGGACCGCGGCGAATCCGGCCTTGGTAGCGTAGCCGCGTACGATCGCCTCCCGCTGGGAATAGCTCAGCACATTCTCGATATTGTCGAAGCCGTCGGGCGCGAGCTGCTCGACGGCGTCGATGACGCCCTCGGGGCCACCTCGCCTGTTGGAGCGGACAATGTCCGCGGTCATCGGCAAGCGCTTCTTCTCGTATTCCATCAAGGCCTGCCGCGGATGCTCGGCGCGCACCAGCGCGTCGGCGAGGCAGCGCGCATCGAGGATCGCCTGCGAGGCACCGTTCGAGCCGACCGGATACATGGGATGGGCGGCATCGCCGAGCAGGGTGACGCGTCCCGACGACCAATAGGGCAAGGGATCGCGGTCGCAGGTCGGGTATTCGTAGAACTCGGGCGTCGCCGAGATGAGGCTCCTCACATCGACATAGGGCACCGAGAAGCGCGCGACATGCGGCATCAGTTCCTCGCGCCGGCCCGGCCGCGACCAGTCTTCCTTCCGCGGCGGCGGCGCATTGCCCTCGCCCACCTTCACCAGCACCGCCCAATTGGTGAGACGGCTCGCCTGGCTCGATCCCTCCGCGATCGGATAGATCACCACCTTGGCGTTGAGGCCACCGGCGACGATCATCGACCTACCCGTGAGAAACAGCGGCCAGTCGCGCGCACCGCGCCACAGCATCAAGCCGTTCCAGCACGGCGGCCCTTCGTTCGGGAACAGCGTGTCACGGACGCGCGAGTGGATGCCGTCGGCCCCGATCAGGATATCGCCGCGCGCCGTGTGGATGTGCGCCCCGGCGCGATCGAAGAAGTAAGCGGTGACGCCACCCTCGTCCTGCGTGAATGCGCCAAGTCGGCAGCCGGTGTGGATCGCCTCCATTCCAAGCCGCTCCTCGACGGCGCGATGGATAACACCCTGGAGGCGGCCACGATGGATCGAGAATTGCGGGACATCATGGCCTGCGTCCACGCCGCGCGCTTCGCGCCAGACCTCCTGGCCATGGCGGTTGAGGTAGTAGAGCTGGTCAGTGCGGATTGCGACGTCGTCAAGCTTTTGCAGCAGGCCAAGGCTGGCGAGCTCGCGCATGGCGTGCGGCAGCGTGTTGATACCGACGCCGAGTTCGCGGATCGTATCGGACTGCTCGAAGATCTCACAGCCGATGCCGCGGGCCCGCAGCATCAAGGCGGTGGTGAGACCACCGATACCGCCGCCGACGATAATCGCCTTCATCGCCCTCAACTCCACTCAAAACACGCCAGGCAACGGGGTTAACGTCGCACGGGCGGTCACTCGGCCGCAAGCGGCTTTGTCGCCTCCGCCTTGAGCTCCGCCCGGGTCTTGGGCTTAGCCTTAATTCTCAGCTCTTCGAGATCCTGCCGATCACGCACGCTGTTGCGGAAGATCTGGTCCTTTCCCGGCAAATATTGGGGTGGGCAGAATGCGTCGTCCGCTCCGTACCAGGCCGCCGCCTTCATGGTGAAGAAAGGGTCGACCAGATGCGGCCGTCCGAGTGCGACGAGGTCGGCCCGGCCCGCGGCCAAAATGGTGTTGGCCTGGTCCGCGGTCGTGATATTGCCGACGCACATGGTCGCCACCCGCGCCTCGTTGCGGACCTGGTCGGAAAATGGCGTCTGGAACATGCGGCCATAGACCGGCTGCCCATCGCGGACCGTCTGCCCGGTCGAGACGTCGACGAGATCGACGCCAGCCTCGGCAAAGGCGCGCGCGATGGCAACCGCATCGTCACCGGTGACGCCACCGTCAGCCCAGTCGGTCGCGGAAATGCGCACCGACATCGGCTTGTGCTTCGGCCACACCGCCCGCAGCGCCTCGAAAATCTCGATCGGAAAGCGCAGCCGGTTTTCGAGCGAGCCGCCATATTCGTCGGTACGCGTGTTCGTCAGCGGCGAAATGAAGCTGGCGAGCAGATAGCCGTGGGCGCAGTGCAGCTCGAGCATGTCGAAACCGCAGCGCTCGCCGCGTTCGGCTGCCGCGACGAACGAATCTCTCACCGTATTCATGCCGGCGCGATCGAGCTCGCGCGGCACTTGGCTGTCGGGGAAATAGGGCAGCGGCGACGCCGAGACCACATCCCAGCCGCCTTCGTCCAGCGGACGATCGATTCCATCCCACATCAGCTTGGTCGCGCCCTTGCGGCCGGCATGCCCGAGTTGCAGGCAGATCCTTGCAGCCGAGTTGCCGTGGACGAAATCAACAATGCGGCGCCAGGCAGTTTCCTGCTCGTCATTCCACAGGCCGGCGCAGCCGGGCGTGATCCGGGCCTCGCGGCTGACGCAGGTCATCTCGGTAAAGATCAGGCCGGCGCCGCCGATCGCGCGCGAGCCGTAGTGCACGAGGTGGAAATCACCAGGAACGCCCTCTTTCGCCGAGTACATGCACATCGGCGACATCACGGCACGGTTCGGGACCTCCATCTCGCGAAGCCGGAATGGCTGGAATAGCGGCACAATCGGCTCGTCGGTGCTGACGTCGAAGCCGTTGCTGCGCACTTGCCTCGCGAATGATTTCTCGACCTCGGCGACGAAATCGGGCGCACGAAGCTTCAGATTGTCATAGGTGATCGCCTTCGAGCGCGTCATCACGCCGAAGGCAAATTGCACGGGATCGAAATCCCAGAAGCGGTCGACGTGCTCGAACCAGACCAGCGAGACGTCGGCGGCGTGCTGGGTCTTCTCGACCTCCTCGCGGCGGCCGTGCTCGTAGACATCCAGCGCGGCCTTGATGTCGGGCGCCTTCGCCATCGCCTCGGCCAGCGCGATCGCGTCCTCCATCGCAAGCTTGGTGCCGGAGCCGATCGAGAAGTGCGCGCTCGCCTTGGCATCGCCGAGCAACACCATGTTGCCCTTCACCCAGCGCTTGCTGCGGATCATCGGGAAATTGCGCCACATCGAGCGGTTGGTGAGCAGCTTGTGCCCATCGAGGAACCAGCCGAAGATCTCGGCCATCCTCGCCGCGGACTGGGTCTCGTTCAGTCCCGTCAGCCCGGCCCGCTCGAACGTCTCCGGATCGGTCTCGAAGATCCAGGTCGAGTGGCCCGCCTCATATTGGTAGGCATGGGCGATGAAGGGTCCCCACTCCGTTTCCTGGAAGATGAAGGTGAAAGCATCGAGCGGCCTGGTCGATCCCATCCACGCGAACTTGTTGGCGCGGAGGTCGACTTCCGGTTGGAAGTGCTCAGCGTATTTCTCGCGAAAACGGCTGTTGACGCCGTCGGCGAGCAGGATGAGGTCGGCATCGGCAAAGCGAGACTCGTCGTCGATATCCACTTCGAATTGCAGGACAACACCGAGCTCGCGCGCCCGCTCTTGGAGGATCAGAAGCAGCTTCTGCCGCGAGCAGCCGCAAAAGCCGTTGCCGCCGACCCTGTGCACCGTGCCGCGAAAATGCACGGCGATATCATCCCAATAGGCAAACTCCTGGGTGATGCGGCGGTAGCTCGGAAGATCGTGCTTTTCGAAATTGTCGAGCGTGGCATCCGAGAACACAACGCCGAAGCCAAAGGTGTCGTCGGCGCGATTGCGCTCGTACACGGTGATATCGGCGCTCGGGCGCTGCTTCTTGAGCAGGATCGCTGCGTAGAGACCCGCAGGTCCACCACCGATGATCGCGACTTTCATGGGAGCCTCGCCAATTCACCCCGGCCATGAAAACTATTTTAAGCCTAAAATAATTTTGCGCAAGTCCCCGTCCCGGGCCTCCCAACGGGAAAGGCCGCTCAATCGCCCCTGAAGACGGGCTTGACCTTGTTGGCAAAGGCCTCGTAGGCGCGCTCGAAATCGGCCGTCGTCATGCACAGGGCCTGGGCAACGGCCTCCGCTTCGATCGCTTCCTCCACCGACATCGCCCATTCCATCGCCAGCATCCGCTTGGTCATGGTGTTGCCGAAGGTCGGCCCTTCCGAGACCTGCTTGGCCAGCAATTGCGCCTGGGCCAGCACCTGCTCCGGCGTGACGATACGGCTGAAAAAGCCCCAGCGCTCGCCCTCTTCCGCGGTCATGAATCGGCCCGTGTAAAGAAGCTCGGAAGCGCGGGACTGGCCGATGATCCGCGGCAGGATCGCGCAGGCGCCCATGTCGCAACCGGCAAGCCCCACCTTGTTGAACAGGAACGCCACCTTGGCGCCGCTTGCGGCAAGCCGCATGTCGGACGCCATAGCGATGATCGCACCGGCACCGGCGCAGATGCCCTCGACCGCCGCCACGATCGGCTGCGGGCAGGCCCGCATCGCCTTGACGAGATCACCGGTCATCCGGGTGAATGCGGTCAGCCCCTTGGTGTCCATTTTCACCAGCGGGCCGATGATCTCGAATACGTCCCCGCCAGAGGAGAAATTACCGCCGGCACCGGTGACGACGATCGACTTGACCGCATCGTCGAACGCGCAGGCGCGAAAGAAATCGGTCAGTTCCCGATAGCTCTCGAACGTCAGCGGATTCTTCCGTTCCGGACGGTTGAGCGTCACGGTGGCGACGCCGTCGACCACCGCCAGCAAGAAGTGCTGCGGCGAATAGTCCGAGAGCGGCAAGGTGACGGGATTGGCTGGTCTGCTCATGCGATCTCCTTCGCTTTCTTGTTCCGCGCCCGCTCACGCACGCTAGATCTCGCCGCCGGCGACGGCAATCGCCTGACCCGTGATTGCGCTCGCATCCGTGCTGCACAGCCAAAGCACGGCATTCGCCACTTCCTGTGGCGTGATCAGGCGCCCCTGCGGATTGTGCCTGGCAAGTTCGGCGATCGCCTGCTCGCGGGTGCGCCCGGTCTTCCTCATGATGTTGTCGATGCTGCCGGCGACCAGATCCGTGTCGGTGAAGCCGGGACACACCGCATTCACCGTGACGTTGCTGCTGGCCAATTCAAGCGCGAGCGAGCGCACGAGACCGACCACGGCGTGCTTGGCCGCCGTGTACGCACTGACATAGGCATAACCCTTGAGCCCGGCTGTGGATGCAATCGCGACGATGCGCCCGTAAGGGCGGTCCTTCATCCCCGGCAACACGGCGCTGATGGCATGGACAACGCCCATGAAATTGACGTCCATCATGCGCGTAAACAGGGCACTGTCCGATTTCCCAAACGGCGCGGATTCGGCGCTGCCGGCGTTGGCGATCAGGATATCGATCGGCTTTCGCGCATGCGCTGCGGCGATGGCTGCCCTCAGGGCAGCTTCGTCCGAGACGTCGGCAACGGCGGCATGGTGCGCGGCACCCGCTTTGATCGCATCTTCGAGGGTAGCCGCATTCCGGCCGAGCACTGTCACGGCGGCGCCAGCGCCGACAAGAGCCGCCGCAATCGCACGGCCGATGCCGCGGCCGCCACCTGTTACCAGCGCGTGCGGCGAATGCGGCAATCCGGACATGCGCTTGCTCCCTGCGCTCGATGATCGTTCTTCCGATATATTTTAACCTTCAAATTTTTGCAACGAAAGCGCGGATCCACGCCGCGAACGGATTCCGCGGGAGACCGGCCCGAAAATTGCTTTAAGTATAAAATTATCTCTTCCCATCCCACACAAGCCTGTTAGCATCGCCGGGCAAGAAAGAGGATGCCGCGTGTCGCAGCCTGCACCAATGACAACGAGGGATGGACGCTTCGCCTACGAAGCCGCGGGCGATCCAGACGCGATACCTCTGATTTTCCTGCACGGCATCGGCGGCGCGGCGCGGGCCTGGCGACAGCAGCTTGCTACATTCGGCAATCGTTTTCGCGCGATCGCATGGGACATGCCGGGCTACGGCGGATCGGCGCCGCTCGCCGACGTCAGCATCGCTGCCCTGGCCGATGCCCTCCAGCAATTCATCCAGCAGATTGGCGCGACAAATCCCATTCTGGTCGGCCATTCGATCGGCGGCATGATCGTCCAGAAATGGCTGGTGCAATCGCAGAAACTGGCACGTGCGGTCGTTCTGGCACAGACCAGCCCCGCCTTCGGAAAGGCCGACGGCGACTGGCAGAAATCGTTCATCGCCGCGCGGCTGGGTCCGCTCGACCGTGGAGAGACCATGAAGTCTCTGGCACCGTCTCTGGTGAATGAGCTCGTTGGCGACGATCCCGATCCCAAGGGAATTGAGCTGGCGCGCGAGTGCATGGCAAGCGTGCCTGAAGCAACCTATCGCGCCATGATGCTGGCATTGATCGGCTTCGATCAGCGCAGCACGCTCAAGGACATATCGGTCCCAACGCTGCTGGTGTCCGGCTCCAAGGACAACAATGCCCCTGCGCCGATGATGGCAAAGACCGCGACCTACATTCCTGCGGCCAAATATGTCGAACTCTCCGGCGTCGGCCATCTCGCCAACCTCGAACGGCCTGACGCCTTCGACAAGGCCCTCGGCGGCTTCGTCGATTCTATTGCCGCAAAACACGGGTGACTGCGCAATGACCATGCAAGTCAGCAAGACGATCGGCACGAGCGACAGGGTCGCGCTGGATGCGCCGATCTTCGATCCAGTGGCGTTCCGCCTGAACGACGAACAGGCCGAGATCATCGCGCGGGCACGCGAGATCGGCCAGAGCGTATTCGCTGGCCGCGCCGCGAAATACGATCGCGAGGCGATCTTCCCGACCGAGAATTATCGCGACCTGCACCGCGTCGGCCTGCTCGGCATCGCCGTACCCAAGAAGCACGGCGGGCTAGGTGCCAACTACCAGACCTACGCACTGGCAGCTGCGGAGATCGGCCGCTATTGCGGAGCAACGGCGCTCACCTGGAACATGCATGTCTGCTCGACGCTGTGGTCGGGGCCTCTGGCCGATGACCTCGACATGGATGCGCAGACCCGCGCCGAACACGAAAAGCGGCGGGCCGTCCACTACAAGCGCATCGTCGAAGACGGCGCGATCTACTCGCAACCCTTCTCCGAGGGCGGCGCCGCAGCCGCGGGCGGTGTTGCCTTCGGCACGGAAGCCAAGCCGGTCGAAGGCGGCTGGATCGTCAACGGCAAGAAGATCTTTGCGTCGCTCTCCGGCCATGCCGACTATTACGGCGTACTCTGCACCGAGATCGAGGAAGGCGAGAAAGCCTCGCGCCGCAATACGCTCTACCTGGCGATATCAGCGAAATCGCGCGGCGTTTCCGTCGTCGGCGACTGGGATCCACTTGGCATGCGCGGCACCGTCTCGAGAACGCTGCTGTTCAAGGATGTGTTCGTGCCAGACGATTCCGCGCTGATGCCGCGCGGTGTCTATTTCCAGGCCGCGATGCGCTGGCCGCACATGTTCCTGACGCTGTCTCCGACCTATATGGGCCTTGCGCAAGCCGCTTATGATTTCACAGTGCGTTATCTGCGTGGCGAGGTCCCAGGCATGCCGCCGGTCAAGCGCCGGATGTACCCGACCAAGCAGATCGCGGTCGCGCAAATGCAGGTCAAGCTGGAGCAGATCAAGGGGATCTGGTTCCAGGCCGTTACAGAAGCCCGGGCCAATCCGAGCAAGGAGCAAGTGCTGCGCGCCTACGCCGCACAATATTCGGTCATGGAAGGTGCCAACGAGCTCGCGGCACTCGCGATCCGTACCTGCGGCGGTCAGGCCATGCTGCGGTCACTTCCGCTGGAGCGCATCTATCGCGACAGCCGCTGCGGCTCGCTGATGCTGCCCTGGACGGCCGAGCTCTGCCTCGACCGAATCGGCCGCGAAGCGCTTTACGAGGCCGGCGAAACGGACGACTGACGGTGGATCTCTGTAGTCTGATCGATCGCAACGCGGCGTTTGCGCCAGAGAAGACAGCCATTGCCTTTGAAGGCGGACGGCTGAGTTACGCGGCGCTTGCCGATCGCATCGAACGGACTGCGACAGCCCTGAAGCATGAGTGCGGTGTCGGACGCGGCGACCGCGTCGCGATCCTGAGCCTGAACCGGCCCGACTATCTGGTTCTGCTCTACGCATGTGCGCGGCTCGGCGCGATGCTGGTACCCCTGAACTGGCGGCTGGCGATCGCCGAGCAGCTCTTCATCCTCACCGATGCCGGCGCCAAGGTGCTGGTGCTCGAGCAGGCGTTTGAGGGCGTTCTCTCCGAACTCGCGCCGGGGACTGCGGTCATTGGCCTCGATTTCTCGCCACCGCGCGGCACGACCCTCGAAAGCCTGCTGGCACGAAGGGGAAGTAGCGGGCGCAACCCGCACACCGATCTCTCCTGCCCGCTTCTGATCGTCTACACGTCAGGGACAACCGGACGGCCGAAGGGCGCGGTGCTGCGGCAGGAGGCGCTGTTCTGGAACGGCGTGATGAGCCAGCACATGCACAACATGACGTCGGACGATCATATCCTCACGGTGCTACCGTTCTTCCATGTTGGCGGTCTCAATATTCAGACGACCGCGGCGCTCCAGCTTGGTGCGACCGTCACAATCCACGCCCGCTTCACCCCGGACACCGCGCTCGCCGCGATCGAACGAGAACAGCCGACCTTGACGGTCATGGTGCCCGCAATCATTCAGGCCGTCAGCGAGCACCCGGCTTGGGCGACAACGGATCTCTCCTCGCTGAAAGCCGTCGCCACCGGCTCGACCATCGTGCCAGCGCACCTGATCGATCGCTTCGTCGCGCGCGGTGTGCCGGTGCTCCAGGTCTATGGCTCGACGGAAACCTGCCCCATCGCGGTCTATACCCGCCTCGGCGGGGACCTGTCGCGAGCGGGATCGACCGGACTGGCAGGCTTGTGCTGCGAAGCGAAGGTGATCGATCAGGCCGGCAACGAGGTGCCCGCGGGCACACCCGGCGAGATTGCGGTGCGCGGGCCCAACGTGTTCTTCGAATATTGGGGCAATGCGGACGCCACGCGCGATGCGCTGCACGACGGCTGGTATCGTACCGGCGATATCGGCCTGTGCGATGCCGATGGCTATTTCTGGGTCCGCGACCGCAAGAAGAACATGATCATTTCCGGCGGCGAGAACGTCTATCCCGCCGAAGTCGAACGGGTGCTGCTCGAGCATCCCGATGTCAGCGAATGCGCCGTGATCGGAAGGCCGGACCCGCGCTGGGACGAGGTGCCCATCGCCTACGTCATCCGGCGATCCGGCTGCCGTCTCGAAGCGGACGAACTGAGAGCGCACGTTCAAGCCCAGCTTGCGCGCTACAAGGTTCCACGCGACATCGTCTTCGTCGCCGACATGCCGCGCACAGCGCTTGGCAAGGTTCAGCATTTTCTGCTGAAGCAGCTTGATGCGCAGTCGCGCACGTAAGGAGAAGCATCTTGAAGATTGCGGTTCTGGGCGGGGGAAACGGCTCTTACGCGGCCGCGGGCGATTTTGCGCTGTCGCGGCACGAGGTTCGACTGTGGCGCCGGGACGCGAAACAGGTCGACGCACATCGTGCCGTCGGCTCGCGCATCCTGCTGAAGGACCACAATGGCCGTCACGACGTAAAGCTGGCGCTGGTAACGACCGATATCGCCGAGGCGGTCAGCGAGGTTGAACTGATCCTCTGCCCTGCTCCCGCTTTCGCGCAGGAGGACATCGCACGTTTACTCGCCCCGCATCTGCGTGATGGCCAGGTGGTCTTCCTGCCACCTGCGACATTCGGCTCAATGATCTTCGCGCAGGCCGCGAGAGACGCCGGGAACCGTGCCAAAGCGAGCTTTGCCGAGACTGGCACGCTGCCCTGGCTCACCCGCAAGCACGGACCGTTCGAGGTCGCCATCACCATCCGCGCCAAGCGGCTGCCGGTCGGCGTGTTCCCGCTCAACCAGGCGCCACACGCGCTCGAGGTAATTGGACGCGCCTTTCCTGATGTGATCGAGCCCTGCGGTGACGCGCTGTCTGGCGCGCTGATGAATGCGGGCTGCATCATTCATCCGCCGCTGATCGTGATGAACGCGGGCCCGATCGAGCATTTCGAGCGATGGGACATTCACAAGGAAGGAACGCAGGCCGCTATCCGGCGCGTGACCGACGCCCTCGATGCCGAGCGGATCGCCGTGCGCGAGGCGCTAGGCTATGGCGCGCCGCACTTTCCACTTGCGCACCACTACGCGAAGGAAGGCGAGATTTGGATGTATGGCCGCGGTTCGCATGACCGCCTGACGGACTCCGGCGACTGGCGCGAACGGATCGTGCTGACCGAGCACCGCTACATGCGTGAGGATCTGCGGCTCGGATTGTCGCTGCTGGTGTCTGCGGCTGAACTGGCTGGCGTCGCTACGCCGCTCGCCAAGGCATTCCTCGCCATCGGCGGCGCAATCTGCGGCGAGGACTTTACGCAAGGCGGCCGGACGTTGGAGACGCTGGGGCTTGGCAAGCTTCACAAGGCCGAATTGCAGACACTGCTTCGCGAAGGGTTTTGACTGATGAGCAGTCGCACCAACATTGCCTGCCTCGGGGCCGGTCGCATGGGCCGGGGGATCGCGGTCGCGTTCGCCTATGCGGGACACACGGTCACGATGATCGACATCAAGGCGCGTTCAGCGGAGGATTTCGCCCAGCTCGGAGCGGATGCACTCAGCGAGGTCAGGAAGACCTTTGCCAGCCTCGCGAAGCTCGGGTTGCTGACCGCGGCGGACGTTGATCCGCTGATCGCGCGGGTTTCAGTGGTGCAGGCGAGCCAAAGCGGCGCCGCGCTGTCCAAAGCCGGAATGGTTTTCGAAGGCGTACCCGAGGTCGTCGAGCTTAAGCGCGAGGTGCTGGGGGCAGCTTCAAGGCAGGTCGCCCCAGATACGATCATCGCATCGACCACGTCGACTATCCTCGTCGACGATCTCTCCGGAGCAATCGAAAATCCGCGGCGCTTCCTCAACGTGCACTGGCTCAACCCGGCATATCTGATCCCGCTGGTAGAGGTGTCGCCCGGCAAAGCCACCGACCCCACCATCATCGACGAGGTCAAGGCGTTGCTCGAAGGCATCGGCAAGGTCCCCGTGGTCTGCGCGGCGACTCCCGGCTTCATTGTCCCGCGCATCCAGGCGCTGGCGATGAACGAGGCCGCGCGCATGGTCGAAGAAGGCGTCGCCAGCGCCGAGGAGATCGACAAGGCGATCCGCTACGGTTTCGGCTTCCGCTATGCCGTGCTCGGACTGCTGGAATTCATCGACTGGGGCGGCGGCGACATTCTGTATTACGCCAGCCGGTATCTGGAGGGCGCACTGGGAAGCGACCGCTATCGGGCGCCAGAGGTCATCTCGCGCAACATGCATGAAGGCCGGATCGGCCTGCGCACAGGCGCCGGGTTCCTCGACTACTCAGGCATGGACGTTGATGCTTACCGCGTGAAGCGGCTCCAGGCCATGGTCGACTTGCTCAGGCACTTCGACCTGGCTCGACCGCCCGTGCGCGACCGCAGCTAGCCGAATACGTCCTGGAGGACACCTTCCCGGACCACCGCGACCCCATCGAGCTGGATGGTCGTCCCCATCATCGGCAAGTCGAAATGGCCCGCCGTGTAGCGACCAGCAAACTCGTTGGCGCCGGTCGAGAACAGGAAGTTGCCGGAGACGGCACGAATCTCCGTGCCGTTGGTGTCGCGCTGGTCGTACATCGACAGCGCCTCATAGCGCGCTCCCGGGTTCATACCGAAACCGACATGCGAGACAGCATAGGCCTCCCGATCGCCCCAGGCGGCGAGGTAGGCGCGCATCATCGCGGCATCGGCACCCTCGCCATCCAGGTCGACGACGTAATCGTCCTTCAGGGTCATCTTCACCGGCGACGTCAGGTAGCGCTTGAACGTGAGGTTGATATCCCCGGGCGCCATCACCAGCGTTCCATTGATCGTTCCGCTCTTGGGAAAGCTGACGACGATGCCACCCGGCCAATGCGCCAGCGTACCGGGTTTGTCCGTCCAGCCCCAGACGCCAACCGTCGACGCTCCGATCATGTCGACGTCGAGCGCCGTCCCGGCCTTCGAGGTGACCCGCATCCGCTTGGCCCCGCGCAACATCTTGGCCGCCGCGCGAACGCGCTTCTCCAGTGCCGGATCCGGCACCATCCGCTCCAGCGCCTCGGGATGTTCATTGGAGATCACCAGGATGCGCGCGCCGGCCTTGAGAATCTCGGGCGTCTCCACCGCATGCATAAGGCCCTCGATCGTGCAATCCACCACGAAGCCTGCCTGCTGAAGTGCAGTGATGACCGGACCAACCTTCTGGATCGCCTCGCTGGCGCCCGTCGAGCGAACAGGAACGATATTCTTGTTGCGCGGAGTCGGCATGACCACGTGAAACGGCTTCGCACCCATTCGCAGGAGGGCCAGCTCCGCGAGGTGCACATTCAAAGCGCGAGATTGGGTTTCCGAGAGGATCGCCGCGGTATCGCCGGCCTTGACGGCGCAACGCTCAAAGATCTCGCAAAACGCGTCGATCCATTTTGCCTCAATGCGATCCGCCAGCATGATTCACTCCCGGTCCTCTGTTCTTGTTCGCCAAGTCACGCTTCGGGAAAGCCCCGCAAGAGAAACGATCGCACCGCACCCAACAACGCGTTGAGAATCAACCCCAGAAGCGAGATCGTGATCAGCGGCACGAACATATCGACCGCCTGGAAGGTGCGAGCCGCTGTCACGAGGGCGTGGCCCAGCCCGTCCGTCGACGTGATCATCTCGGCCAGGAACACCACGATGCAGGAAATGACAAGGCCGATCCGGCATCCAGTCAGGATCGACGGCATCGCCGCCGGCAAGACGACCTTGAACAGGATCTCGTAGCGTGGCGTACCCGCCGCCATGGCCGACCAGATCAGCTTCTGTTCGACTGTCGATGCGCCATAGTAGGTCGACAGCAATATCGGAAAGAGCGCGTCCGCCGCCACCAACGTGATCTTCGATCCATGGCCGAAGCCCAGCAACAACAGCAGCGCCGGGTAGAGCGCGACTTTCGGCAATGGCGCCAACACGCGCACGATCGGCCGAACGACGGCATTGATCGCAGAATTCGCGGCGGCCGCAATGCCGATGCTGACGCCGAAGACGACCGCGATCGCGAAGCCGGCAAAGAGCCGGACAAGGGTTGCCGCGATTTCCTGCTGAAATGTCCATGTCACGAGTTGCTGGAGCAACCGGTTGAAAACCAAGCCCGGCGGCGGCAACAAAACCGCAGACGCGAAGCCGAACGAAACAAGCGCCTGCCAGAGCGCGATGACCAACACGATCGGCGCGAGCCCAAAGATGACGCTTGCTGACAGACTACGTGGCATCATGAGAAGCTCAGCGGCAAGTCAAACTGAGGCTCCGACCAGCGCACGAGCCTTGCGCGGACGCGCTCGAAGATCGCATCGAGGCAGATGCCCATCGTGCCGACGATGATGATCATCGCGTAAACCGTATCGTATTGCCCCATGTCGAGCGCATTGAACAGAATGTTGCCGGCGCCCGACTGGCGCGCGATCATCTCGCTGGTGATCATGGTGATCAGCGCCAGCACGAGGCCGGTGCGGCACCCCGTCAGGATCTCCGGGAGCGCGGCCGGCAACACGATCCGGACCAGGCGCTGCAAGGGCGAAAGCCCCATTGCCGCGCCTGACCACAGCATCTTCTCCTCGACGGCCTTGGCGCCCTCAAAACCGTGATAGATCACCGGCAGGCTGACACCGAGGAAGATCACCAGCGTTTTGGTGATGTCACCAACGCCAAGCCAAAGCATGATGATCGGCATCAACGCTGCCTTCGGCACCGGATAGATCACCATCAACAGTGGATTGAAGAAGGCTGCGACGGCCCGGCTGCGGCCCATCAACAGACCTAGCGGAATCGAAACAAGCACGGCGATGCCAAATCCGATCGCCATACGGCGGAGCGAGGCCAGGATATTGATCAGGGATTCCTTGTCCCCGAGGATATCCGGAATTGCGCGGATCGCCTCAAACGCCGTGGGAAAGCTGTCGCTCTTCATCGCGAGCGACGCCACCTGCCAAACCGCCAGCAATCCGATGCAAGCCAACACCGGCGCTGCACGTTTCGCGATGCCCACCGACGGTGTCATGGGGGCGAACCGGCTTCATCGCTTTCGTCGAACATACGTTCGATGTCGACGACGTATTTCTGGTAGCGCGGATCGAGCAACAGCTCGTTGCGGCGTCGCGGTCGCGGCAGGTCGATATCGATGACTTCCCTGATACGACCGGGAGACTTCGACATCATGACAACCTTGTCCGAGAGAAAGACGGCTTCATCGACCGAATGGGTGACGAACAGTACCGTCTTGCGGTCGCGTTCCCATATGTTCAGGAGATCGTTCTGGAGGCGCGTCCTTGTATGAGCGTCGAGCGCACCGAACGGCTCGTCCATCAACAGGACTTCGGGATGGTAGGCAAGCGTTCGGGCCAGCGCGACGCGCTGCTTCATGCCACCCGACAGTTCCTTCGGGTAGAAGTTCTCATAACCTTTCAGGCCGACCATCTCGATCAGCGCCCGGCTCTGCGCTTCGGCTTCGGCGGCTCGTACACCTTGCTGGCGCGGCCCATACATCACATTTCCCAGCACGGTCTTCCATGGAAACAGCGCAAATTCCTGGAACACCGGTCCGCGATCCGGCCCTGGACCGTTGATCGTCTGACCTTTTATCCGCGCTGCACCGCTGGTCGGCCTGACGAAGCCACCGACGATGTAAAGCAGCGTCGACTTGCCACAGCCGGACGGACCAAGGATGGAGACGAATGCGCCCTCCTCAATCGTCAATGATATGTCCGATAGCGCCAAATGATCCTTGCGCGCCGAAGTCTGGAAGACCTGCGAGACGCGATCGATCTCGATGATCGCAGAAGCCGGCTTTTGCGACGTCACCGATCGCACCCATTCACTCGATCTCGAAGGCACTACCTTCATCCCGCCTCTCGCTTCACTCACGCGCGAACGTCACACGAGATTAGCAAGAAACCTGCCAAACCGGCCGCCGCTCACGCGCGCAATACGTCAATCGAACCAAGGCCACTCCGCCGGTCCCTCATGCGTGACTGCTCCGCCAGGGGCCTGACCAACCAGGCGCGCATATTTTGCGAGCGCACCCGCACGATGACGCGGCGGGCGTTGCCTCCAATCACGTCGACGTGCAGCGAGTTCCTGCGCATCAACCAGCAAATCCATGCGGCGGCCGGCGGCATCAATCCGGATTTTGTCGCCATTGCACACAAGCGCCAGCGGCCCACCGACATACGCTTCCGGGGATACATAGCCGATACACATGCCTCGCGTGGCACCGGAGAACCGCCCATCCGTGATCAGGGCGACCTTCTCGCCCATGCCCTGCCCGTATATCAGCGCAGTGACCCCAAGCATCTCGCGCATGCCGGGACCGCCCACCGGCCCCTCATTGCGGATCACCAGAACCTCGCCAGCCTTGTAGCTGCGATCTCGAACCGCCGCGACACAGGCCTCTTCATCCTCGAAGACCCGCGCGACGCCCTCGAAGAACTGGCTCTTCAAGCCCGCAACCTTGATAACTGCGCCATCAGGGCAGAGATTGCCCTTCAGCACCGCAACACCGCCATCGGGCATCATCGGCGCGCGGGCCGCATAGACGACCTCGCCATCGGGCGCGTTGGCCGCACCATATTCCTCCGCGAGTGTGCGGCCGGTGATAGTCAGACAGCTGCCATCGACATGTCCGCTCCGAATCAATTCGCGGATCACGACGGCCGCGCCGCCGATATCATAGACGTCCTTCGCCGTGTACTTGCCTCCTGGCCGCAAGTTTCCGATCAACGGCGTCCTGGCAAACACCTCGCCGACGTCATCGATCGTGAACGCGACGCCGGCCTCATTCGCGATTGCCGGCAAATGCAGCGCGGCATTGGTGGAGCCGCCTGTCGCGGCAACGATGGCCGCGCCGTTTTCCAGGGATTTGCGCGTTACGATGTCGCGCGGCAGCGGACCACCCCGTTCGAGCATCTCCATGATCAGCCGTCCGGCACGCCGCGAGATCTGGGCGCGCTCGACATAGACTCCTGGCACCATCGACACGTTGGGAATGGTCAGGCCCATCGCCTCCGACACCATCCCCATCGTGTTCGCGGTGAACTGCCCGGCACAGGCGCCGATGGTCGGCAGGCAGGCGCGCTCGATCCGCTCGAGCGTCGCAGCGTCGATATCGCCGGTCATATAGCTGCCGACAGCCTCGTAGGAGTCGAGCACCGTCAGCGTCCGCCCGTCCACGCGCCCCGGCAGCGAGCTGCCACCATAAATGAAGATGGAAGGAACGTTGCAGCGAACCATGCCCATCATCACGCCCGGAAGCGTCTTGTCGCATCCGCCATACCCGATCAGCGCATCGTAGGCGAGGCCGTGGACGACGGCTTCGATGGAGTCGGCGATCAGTTCACGCGAGAACAGAGAGAACTTCATCCCCTCGTGATTCATGCTGATGCCGTCGGATACCGAGATGGTCGAGAACTCGCGCGGCGTGCCGCCGGCTTCCTCGATCCCGGTCTTGGCCGCGGCCACCTGGAAGTCGTGGGTCATATTGCAGGGCGTCTGCTCGCCCTTCATGCTCACAATGCCCACCATCGGCTTGGCAATGGCCGCATCATCCAGACCCATCGCACGCATGAAGGCGCGATGCGGAGCCCGGTCGAGCCCGTCAGTCGTTGTCCGTGACCGCAGCTTCTTCATGCCTGCATCATCTTCATGCAACGTCCCGCACGGGAGGGACATTGCCACCTCATTGATCCGGCGGACGACCCAATCGCCTATTGCAGCGGCGCGACGATCGTCGGGTGCTTGAACTGCGCCACATCCAGCTTCGGCAACATTCCCGTATCCGCATAGATGTCGAGCATCTTCTGAATCGCGGGAAAATTCGGCGCCGCACCGGGATCACGGCCGAAATCGTTATCCTTGAGCAGATAGGTTTCAAGCACCGGAATCGGCGCCTTCAGGACTTCGTTGACGACCTTCAAGGTCTCTTCGCGGTTCGCGAGCGCCTTCTTCATGCCCAACGTGATGTCGCGGACATAGGCTTTCACCAGTTCGGGGTTCTTGTCGACGAAATCGGCGCGACAGGCTTCCAGGATGTGCACGATGTTCGGCATGGCCTGCGACAACGAGAACAGCTTGCGGATGCCGCCCTTGGCCTCCGCCCGCGCCGCAAAAGGCTGGTTCATGTTGACCGCGTCGACGCGGCCCTGGCGCAGGGCATCTTCGGAGACGGCAAAACCGACCTCGACCAGTTTGATGTCCTTGGCCGGATCGACGCCGTTCTGCTTCAGAAGCAGGTTGAACGGGCCTTGCGTGCCGCCGCCGATCACGGAAATGCCGACCGTCTTGCCCTTGAGATCTGCGATGGTCTTGATCGGGGAATCATCCATGACCGCCCAATAGACCGAGAAGCCACCGGGCTTCTCGAAGACATGCTGGGCGACGATGTAGGCCTTAAGATTGCCGCCGACCACGCCGTTGGCGAGCGAGAGCGGCGCTTGTGTTGCGCAATCCAGTGCGCCGGCCGCCAAGGCCTGCGTCATGGGCGCAGTGCCCTGAAACTGGGTCCATTCGATATTGTAGGCCTTGCCGATATCGGGAAATTCGGCCGGCCTGCGCATCATCCAGTATTTGGATTCCTCCGCCGGGATGGTCCAGCCCACGCGGATCGTCTGCTGGGCCCTTGTGGGGCTCGCGCCGGCTATCATGGCCGCCACAGCCCCCATTGCCAGCATCCACCTCGAAACTGCCCGCATCGTGCCCACTCCGTTGCTCCGGCGCCCACCGACGCCACCCAACCCGACCAACCTAAATGTTTCATGGTTCAAACAATCAGGCAAGCCATGCAAGCCGGTCGGTTTCGCTGCGAGACACGTTATGTATGGTGCGCAGCGGTCGGGTGGCGTTGCGCCGCGACAGAAAGAGGCAACCTATGGCTGATGCGAGCAAGGTAAACCCGCAGGGCGTCGAGAGGCTCGGCTATCTCGGCCTTGGATTGATGGGGACGCCGATGACCCTTCGGCTGCTCAGGGCCGGTTATCACGTCAACGTCTGGAACCGTTCGGAAGGCAAGGCAGCTCCGCTCATCGAGGCAGGCGCTAAGCCTGCTGACACACCTCGTGACCTCTTGGCGAATTGCGATATCGTCTTCATGTGCGTAACCGATGCCGCCGCCGTCGAAGAGGTGATTTTCGGGCCGGAGGGTCTTGCAACGGCTCCCGGCGCCTGCAAGCTCGTGGTCGACTTCTCGTCGATTCACCCTGACGCCGCGCGCGATCTCGCGGCACGATTGAAAGGTGCGAACGGCGCGAGCTGGATCGATGCGCCAGTGTCCGGCGGCACCAAGGGTGCTGAGGAAGGGACACTGGCCATCATGGCGGGCGGTGAAGCAGCTGATATCGAGAGGGCGAGGCCTTATGTGCTGGCCATGGCGCGCCGATTCACCCACATGGGTCCGACCGGCGCCGGCCAAACCACAAAACTCTGCAACCAGGTGATCGTGGGATGCGCGATGGCCGTGCTTGCGGAGGCGACGCGCCTTGCCTCCAATGCGGGAATTGACGCAAGCCGGCTGCCCGAAGCGCTTGCCGGCGGCTTTGCGGATTCGATCCCGCTTCAGCTCTTCGTGCCGCGCATGGTCCAGGGCATCCACTCGCCACCGCTCGGTCACATTGCGACGATGCTGAAGGATCTCGACACGGTCGCCGACGTCGCCCAGGCAACATCAACGCCGGTGCCGATGGCCACCCTGGCAGGACAGATTTTCAGGCTCGCCAAAGCTGCGCGCGGCGCAGACGCGGACGCCTTGGAAATCTACAAGCTCTCGGCAACAGACGACTGAATCGCCTTACGGCTTCTTGCGCTCGTCGTCAGCCAGAAACCGGCCATACGTCCCCCGCGCAAACAGCAGCGGCTCTTTGGCGTGGTAGGCGTAGGCCTCGACCGCGCCGAGAAAGATCACGTGATCACCGCCATAATAACGATTGACGGATCGGCACTGAAAATTCGCCACGCTCTCGGCAAGCACCGGAGCGTTACCAAGGCCCGGTATCCACTCCACGCCGGCGAATTTGTCTTCCGACGACTTTGCGAATTTGTCTGCAAGCGCCTGCTGCGAGGTGCCCAGCACATGAACGGTGAAATGGCTGGCGTTCTGAAACACGGTCAGGCTTGATGAATAAACTCCAAGGCTCCAAAGGACCAAGGGAGGATTCAAGGAGACCGACGCAAACGAGTTGCAGGTGATGCCATACGGCTTTCCGTCGGCGGCCGTTGCCGTGATGATCGTGACACCCGTTCCGTAGGTACCGAGGGCGTTGCGAAAATCGCGAGGATCGATCGACGAACTGTCGCTCGCGAGTTCGTTGGCCGGGTCGGGAATGGCCGGCTGCTTAGGCAGATCATTCATCGGCCGGCCTCACAGCGTAAGATTCTCGGACGGCAGGCCGAGTGCCACGCGTCCATAATTGGTTCCGGCCGCATCGAAATTGAACGCCAGGTGAGAATTGATCGCATGCGCATCGCGGAACTGGCGCTGCAGCACGCCAGTTGTGAACAATCCCCGCGCCCCGCTCGCCGCAAACAGCATCGAGACGGCATCCGTGCACAGATTGACCGAGAAAGCCCCATCTCGCCGATATCTGGTTTTGGTCGCCATGTCGGGCGGATGGTCGCGCCGCGCATGCTCCATCGCCTCGATACAGGCCGAGCGCATGATCAGGCGCGCGGCATCGATCTTGGCGGAGGCTTCGGCGATCTTGATCTGCGTGCTTTGGAAGTCGCTCAGCTTGGCGCGGTTGTACGTCGAGATGCGATGACGCGCGACTTCCGTATAGTCGTCCAGGCAGGCCTGCGCATTCCCGAGCGCGACGCCAGAGAGAACATAGGGAAACAGCGAGAACACCGGCAGCGCGTACAACGGATTCGGGTTCACCTTGCTGCCGGGCGTCGCTCCTCCTGCAAGATCGCCCACGGCGACCGTCATATGCTCTGGTACAAAGGCATCCCTGACTTCGACATCCGACGACCCGGTGCCGCGCAATCCCGCGACATTCCAGGTGTCGAGAATCTTGTAGTCGGCCTTCGGCAGCAGAAAGATGCGGTATTCTATACCGTCGGCCTCATCGTCGGATGACACGACGCTCGCGAGCATGTTCCACGCGCATGAGCCGACGCCGGATGAGAAAGGCCAGCTTCCGTGCAGCCGGTATCCGCCCTCGACCTTCCGGGCGCGGCCGGCGGGGAAGATGAACGACGACGCAATCAGGACGTCGGGGTCTTTCCCCCAAGCCAATTCCTGCGCACGCTGCTCGAACATGCCGAGCATCCAGTGGTGGCTCGCCAGATTGGCCAAATTCCACGCCACCGATGCGTCGGCCCGTCCCAGCAGCTCGGCGCAGTCGATCAGGGCGACGTAATCGAGTTCGGCACCGCCGACGCGCTTCGGCTGAAGCATCCGGAACAGGCCGGCATCATGCAGGTCCCGCTCGGTCTCCGGCGGCAGATGCCGCAGCTCCTCCGTGCGAGCCGCGCGCTCCCGCAATTGCGGCACAAGCGACCGGGCCTTGGCAATCATCGTCGCATAGGCTCGTTCGCCGGAGACCGTCGCTACCGACTGCCCCATCCTCGGCTCTTGACCTGGCGCCATTCGTGTCCCTCGCTCTCATATATTTATGCGGCGGGAACCTGGCCAAATCAAGCAATTGCCGCGCTCGGTCCGAGGTCACGGCCTGCGCCGTCCGAACACCCCTTTTTCGGTCAAGATCGCAATCCGCTTCTCATCGTAACCAAGCGTCTCGCGCATGACGCCTTCCGTATGCTCGCCCAGCAGCGGCGCAGCCACTGGATCGATTGCCGCCGTCACACTCATGCTGATCGGCGGCTCGATGTTCGGAACCCACTCCGCCGTGCGATGCGGGATTCGGCTCAAGCGCGCGCGTTCGCGTGCCTCGGGCGCGTTGAAACCTTCCTCGACGGTTCGGAGATAGCCGACCGGAATGTTGGCTAGTTTCATCTTCGCCATCCAGTTCTCGAGCGTGTCGCCGGCGAACACCTCCGCGATGGCCGCACGCAGCAGTTCCTTGTTCTCGGACCTCGCCTTGCGCGTGGCGAACTGAGGCTCATTGATGAGATCCGGACGGTTCATTACCTCGACGACCAGCCGTCGATACAACCGATCATTGGCGCAAGCCATGTAGAGCGGACCATCGGATGCCTCGTAGACACCGACAGTGGGCGACCCGTTCGGCGAATTGCCGAACCGTCCGGGATTCTCTCCGTTGATCAGATAGGCCATCCCGTAGAATCCAGTCATGCCCATCGCGACATCGAACAGCGCGACTTCGACATGCTGACCTCGGCCGAGCCGATCCCGCGCCAGGAGCGCCAGCAGGATCGCATTGCAGGCCGACATCCCCGTCGCCATGTCGACAATGGGCGGGCCGGTGCGAACCGCTGGACCATCGGCAAATCCATTGAGCGACATGAAGCCGCTCTCTGCTTGGGTGATAGGGTCAAAGCCCGGACGCGAGGCGAAGGGTCCGGTGCGTCCGTAAGCGGAAATCGAGCAATAGACCAGGCGCGGGTTGAGCGGCGCGACCGCCTCGTAGTCGAGGCCGAACTTCTTCATGACGCCGCTGGAAAAATTCTCGACGACCACGTCCGCCTTGCGGATCAGATCGAGCGCAATCTCGCGCGCCTCCGGCACGACGAGATCGAGCGCGATGCCGGTTTTGTTGCGGTTCAGGCTGAGAAAGGCCGCACTCTCGCCGCCGATTTCGGCATGCTCGTAGGCGCGCGTGTCGTCGCCGCCATCGGGGTTCTCGATCTTGACGACTCGTGCACCGAAATCGGCGAGCGTCTGTGTGCAGGCGGGCCCCGCGACCACGCGCGTGAAATCCACGACTAGCAGACCATCAAGCGCGGTTGGCCTTCCCGCCGCCCGAAGCGGGCGCTCAGGCAATTGAGGCTTGGTGGACATCCCGGGCGCTCCCCTACATCGGCTTGTGCTCGCCGAATTTGCTGCAAGTGAACTTAAAGCCCGGGAGGCCGGACTTCGCAAGTACCTCGGCAGCAAGACTTCGAAACGCAAAAGGACCCGGCAGCGGTCAAGCTGCCGGGTCCTTATGCATTCCAGGCGGCAAGGCAGCGCCTACTTCAGCGCCGCACTCCATTTACGTTTCGAGCCGCCTTCCGCGCCACGGGAAACCTGCTCAACGAAGCGACCTTCGCCAATAAAGCATATGCGGCCGGGCCCACGGCGCCTCGGGCTCATAGAGCCGATAGCCCGCCCGAATGAAATTATTTGCGGAGAAGCTGTTATCCGTCGTGTCTGAAACGATGCCGTTCCATCGCATGCGCCGGCCCCGCGCTTCTACCGCCCGCATCAAACGAAGTTGAAGTCCCCAGCCCCGATGCCGCTGCAAGACTCCGACTCTGGAAAAAGAGCCGCAATTTCGTGCATAGGTGGACGGCACGACGCCTGTGAAGGCGACTGCATTATCACATTGGTGGGCAAGCCACCACGCCCCGAGTTCGAAATCCGGCATGGCCGCGGCATCGAAGAACGTCAGTCGATGCAGATCAGTCAAGGCATCGGCAACGTCATCATCTGAAGCATCGACCATACGGGATTCTGTACATGGCATGACTTATCGAATTGGATTGGCAGTGCGACGGCGGCGCCACGACCAGAAATTTACTTGCTCAGCACGACCTTCACTCCGAACCAGACAGCCCCCATCAGGCCGGCCGCAATCACCGTAATGACCGCCTTACACGTATAGCTCTGTGCCTGCTCCACGCTCCTTCGCCACCGCCGCAGGTGCTGAAAGTCCGCCCTCATCTCCTTTCGGTCATCGTCTTCGATGCCAAAGGACGCCAACACTGACGCCACCGCTTTCAACACGATCGCATCGATACTCTCCTGCTGGTGCTTTTGTTGTTCGGCCAATGTCTCGGCCAAGACTGCCCTGATCTCGTCGTCTGGCATCTTCACCGCTTGATGATCCTTGCAACATTCTCAAAGCCGCGCTTGGCGAAGTAGAACGAAACGACGAGATTTGCGGTGATTGCCGCAAACCCCGTCAGAGGATGCGTCGATCCGAGGCCCAGAACCTTGTCCCAGACAAGGAGCTTCGCGAAATAGATCGTCACGCAGTAGCCGATCAGCTTGTCTGGCTCATGCCATAGACCGTCACTCAAGCGAAACTCTCCCACACAACAATTGCGATCAGGCCCGCCAGCGCGAGCGATATCAGATAGAGCGTCATCGCTTCTCCAAGAAAATAACAGTGCGGCAGATCGCGAGACGAAGCGCGATCGTTTCGGCGCGAACTTATCCCCTCCGGGGACCGCGGCGGCGCAAGCAAAGGCTCGCGCCGCCGGCCGGCACGTTCGCGCGTGCACGGCCAACAAAGTGGTTCGGACGGCGGCGCGCTGATCGGCGTTCCACGAAGGCCTTTCAACGAGGGCGAGGCCGCGATGCGCCGGACGCCGTCCGATTCCTGAGATCGAAACGAAAAAGCCCGCAGCGGATGCTCCCGCGCGGGCCTGACAAACTCGTTTCGATGATGCCATTATGCCGGTGTTTTGCCCGACGTGTCAAACCTCGAGTTGCAATTGGATCGCGGCCCGTCGCGATGGCGACGCTGCGATCTCACGACAAGCGAGACGGCATTAAAAAAACCCGCCACGGATCACTCCGGCGGGCTGAGCCAAACTTTTTCGATGATGCGATAATGCCAGTGTTTTGCCCGACGTGTCAAACGAGCAAGCTTGGTGGGCTCGGCGGACCGTATAGAGGCCGGCCTCAGCCAGTTGCAGACGAACGATTGCCCCCACCGCGCAGCCGGCTCGGCCATCCAATCCGCACCAACGTCTCATCCGGATCGGACAGCGCAAACTCGTACATCCCCCACGGCTTGTCTTCCGCTGATTGCTGAAATTCGCGCGCGGCAGCGTCGACATCCTCGAGATAGAGATAAAGCCCGAGAGGGTTTCGGCCCGGGCTCAACCATCCCTCGACTGCATTGGTCAGATGCAGATATCCGCCCTGCCGGTTCGACAATATGCGATAGGTGTCCGCCTCTCCGGCAGCTGGCCGATCGCAGTCCGGGCGCGAAAAGCCCAAGCGGTTGTAGAACCGCTCCGACGCATCGAGGTCATTGCAGGGCAGGATCGCGACGAGGGAACCGGACGGGCTCATGCGTGCACTCCGATCAGGACGGCGGCATTAAAAATGCCCGCGGCGGATTGTTCCGCGCGGGCTGAACCAAAATTTCGATGATGCCATTGTGCCAGTGTTTTGCCCGATGTGTCAAACCAACGATCTGGCGAGCCCGCGCCCTTCCTCCCAGCTTGATATGTGGTGCGCAAGGGACTTGCTTCAAGCTCCCGACGTCGGTGTACACCCCGCGCCTCACAGCACCGAGAGGGGTCACCACATGCCTGTCCTGCTTCCGACGTCCCGCCGGCGCACCGCCCGCGCGTTGCCAACTCGCAACGAGAAGGCAGCGCCGGCCGACCATGCCGTCGTGATCGCCGGTGGCGGGCCGACCGGATTGATGCTGGCGGCGGAGCTGGCGCTCGCGAAGGCCGATGTCGCCATCGTCGAGCGCCGCGCCAGCCAGGACCTCACCGGCACGCGAGCCGGAGGCTTACACGCGCGCAGCATCGAGATCCTCGATCAGCGCGGCGTTGCCGATCGCTTCCTGCGCGAAGGGACCATCATCCAGCTCGCGGGATTTGCCTGGGAGCGGCTCGACATCGGCGATCTGCCTACCCGGCACACCTACAGACTCGCGCTGCGGCAGGGCCATATCGAACGCATCCTGGCCGATTGGGTCGCGGAGCTCGGCGTCCCCGTCTATCGCAATCGCGAGGTGGCGGGCTTCACGCAAGACGACACCGGCATCGACGTGAGGCTTGCGAGCGGCGAAATCTTGCGCGCGGACTATCTGATCGGCTGCGACGGCGGTCGTAGCCTGGTGCGCAAGCTGACCGGCATCGATTTTGCCGGCTCCGAGCCGACGCTCAGCAACCTCATGGCCGAAGTCGAGATGCGCGAGACGCCGGCATGGGGTCTGCGTCACGATGCAATCGGCTTTCACGGCCTCTGTAGGACGGAAAACGGACGCGTGCTGGTGGTCGTGACGGAAGCAACGCTCGCACGCAGCGGCGAAGCAAGCTTGCGCGATCTCAGCGATGCGCTGGTCGCCGTGTACGGCACCGATTTCGGCGCTCACAGCCCGGCCTGGATCTCGCGCTTCACCGATGCGGCACGGCAGGCCGTCTCCTATCGCAGGGGGCGCGTGCTGCTCGCCGGCGACGCCGCGCATATCCATCACTCCGTCGGTGGACAGGGCCTCAACACAGGCTTGCAGGATGCGGTCAATCTCGGCTGGAAGTTGGCGCAGGTGGTGAACGGCAAATCGCCCGACAGCCTGCTCGACACCTACCATGTCGAACGCCATGGCGTGGCCGCACGCGTGCTGCGCAACACCAGGGCGCAGATCGCCCTTCTCCGCCGCAACGACGAGGGCCGCAACGCCGCGCGCGAAATCGTCTCCGAGCTGCTCGCGATGGACGAGCCACGCAAGCGCTTTGGCGCGATGATGAGTGGGCTCGACATCCGCTATGACCTCGGCGGCGGGCATCCCCTGCTCGGCCGCCGCATGCCCGATCTCCCCTTGCACATCGAGGGCCGCGCATTGCGGCTGTTCACGCTGCTGCACGATCCGCGCGGCGTGCTGTTCCATTTCGCCCACTCTCATCGGCTCGACATCTCGCCCTGGGCCGATCGCGTCACGCGCGTCGATGCCGTCTACGACGGCACATGGGAGCTTCCGGCAATCGGATTGGTCGCCGCGCCGAAAGCCGTGCTGGTGAGGCCCGATGGACACGTGGCGTGGGTCGGAGATGAGATCGGAGACGGACTTCTGGAGACGCTGACGACATGGTTCGGCCCAGTGTAAGACCGTCGTGCGCACCGCCGGAATCGGCAAGCCCGCGGCGTCGCCAGGGCTCGCTGCTTTGTTCAAAAGTGAACTCTAAATTCGGCCTTCGCACAAAATGAGTAAGCGGCTCAAAGTGCGCAATCAACGCATTGAAAACGGCGGAGAAGTTTCTTCGCGAACCTATCAAATGATGCAGACTCTCTGCGAGGCAAGTCGTACAGTTGAACATCACCGCAAGGTCCGTGGCAGATATCGGTGATGAGAACGCCCGTCGCGCTCCCGCCCCACTCGAAAGAGGAAGCAGCGCCATGTTGAAGCGACGTCGTTTCAAGCAGACCAGGACACTTCATCAGAGGCTCGCAGACGAAGCCGCGCAATTGCGCGAGCAAGCACGCGCGCTTGCGCCGGGACGCCACCGCGAGATGCTGCTGCTCCGCGCGCGGCAGGACGAGATGGCCATGCAGATCGACGCCTGGCTGCATTCGCGCGGCCTGAGGGCGCCGACATGACCCAGCAATACCGAGCCTATCTCGTCGGCGAAGACGGCGTCTTCCGCTCCGCCGAGGCCTTCGAGGCTCCCAGCGACACGACTGCGCTCGCCTACGCACAGCGGCTCGCGCGCCGCGGCGATGTCGAGGTCTGGCAGCTTGGCCGGAAGATCGGCTTGCTGAAGGGCACGTGGCCGCCAGAGGCCTGAAGCTGAGATCTCAGGTCTGAAGCCTTCAACTCGAAGGTGAACCAGATCGAAGAATTTTGCGCGTGCGGTCCGTCGTATTTCGGGATCGCTCAAGCTGCGGAGCCGGACGTGTGATCTCGTATCGCCAGTTCGACCTGGTCCGCCAGCACCGTCAGATGGCTTGCGAGCCTTTCGAACAGCTCACGCTTGGATTTGTCGGTAGCAAGATCGCGGATCAAGGCGCATTCGGCGGCATCCTTGCGCAGCTTCTCGAGCTGCGTCTGGTAATCCTTCATGACATCGTCTCCCTCGACATCATTGCCAGATTTCTTCGCGGCAGGTGTCACATCGATAGATCAGGATAGACCGGTCGCGCCGCACGTCCAGCATCGACGTGATGTAGCGCGACGGCGTCTTGCATGTCGGACAGGAGGGCCTCGGCTGCGCGCGGCCGGGCCTGTAGTCCTCCACTTCCGTCTTGTCGGTCACGACCTGAAACTCCGAGGTAGCGGAGTTCCTAAGTGCCAAAGTGCACACTTGTTCCGAACCGGGTCGAAGAATGTCGTCCCCAGCGGCTTCGAGCCGCAGGCAAAACCGACCTATGTTGGCCAAAATGCGCGTTCGGAAGACCGAGCGGCCGCTTAGTCTAAGCCGCGCGCGACATTTGCGCCGCCCGCTCGACCCGCGCTTCCAGCAGGGCAACCGAGGTCCGCAGATTGTCCCGGCGCGCACGCAACGCCTGCGCCAGCATGGAATAGGTCGGGCTGCCGGGATCGGCATTGCCGGCGTTGCGCTCCTCCTCGGCAATGTCGCTCTCGAGCATCTGGATCCGCCAGTGCAGATCGGAGATCAGGGCGTGGAGTTGCAAGGACGCGGTCGCTTCGAAACGGGACGTTGACTGCATGTGATCGCCTCATTCTGAAACGGCCCGATGGGCCGGGCCGGGTTCGAGACGTCGTGGAGCAAGAGCGATGCCAACCCTTTCTTGGACACGCAGAGCCGGGGCCCCGAGCGCACCTACTCTTCCGTCAGCTTGCGCTCGATATAGGCGTCGACCGTCTCGGCGAAGGAGCGCTGCACGCCGACCGAGCTGACGTGCAGTTCGAGCGCGTCCTGCTGGAGCACGCGCAGGCCGCGCCTGCGTGCGCTGACAGGCGCCATCGCCAGGTAGTCGTCGATGGCGCCTGTCGCCAGCGGGATACCTTTTGGATCTCCCCTCGCGATCAGCAAGCGCAGAAAGCTCAGGCAATCAGCCAGGCCAGCCATGGGTACGCCTTAGCTGCGCGGTGATTTTGGCTTCGGCATCCTGACGGGCTGGGTATGCGTCCCAAACAGCGCCAGCAGCAACGCGACTTCTTCCTTCGAACCGACCTGGATCATGGCTTTCTCCTTTTCGCTCGGTTGGTCGGGTCCGGCTGCGAGGGAGTTCAGGACGATCTGGTTTCAGGCATGTTTCAATTGTTTCGTCGTCAGTGCAGGCCGCATCGCCCGGGACCATGACGCTCAGCTGCTCGGCTGCCACCCGACGATCGCGCCGACGAGGCAGAGCAGCGCGCCGCCGGCCGTTCCGATCATCTGTATCCAGTACCGGATCGGCATGGTGTCGCGGCAAAACTCCTGCCGCGACCATCTCGACCAATCCCACCAGTCGTCACTGACGAACAGGATCTTTCTCTCGACATAGCCATGCCAGGCCTTGCGGGCACAATAGATACCGAACCCGATCGCAACGAGGCGATAAAGGAGATCAAGAGCGGGGTTCATGCAAACATACGTTCTCCTGCGCGAGTGCGGCCAAGGCAACAGCCCTGCTTGTCTTTGTGTCGCCGGAGCGGATGCAGGTTCAGCCGAATGATCAAACTTTAATCGAATGCGACGAACCGTATTCGGTGGAATGAAATCTGTTCGCGCCATGTTGGCACATGTCCGTTCTCGCATGAGGGAGCCATGTACTACGTCGCCGCTGGACTGCTCGGGCTTTCAGGATTGTTCTATTCGGCGGGCCGTCACGAACTCGGCTCGTTCGGACATGACGTGTGCAGCTATGGCGGCACCTTCTGCGATAGCCCGGTGATCGTTTTCACCGGCGCGGCGCTCGCCGCGGCCTGGGGCATGTTCGTCAGCATCAAGTAAGCAAACCTGCGACCATCGGGTCCCGGGTCGAACGTCGCGAGTTAGAGCGCGAGCTCCTTGCGGACGGCGGCTGCCGAATTACCGACCTTGTCGACGGCCTGCTGCAGCTCCTCCCTGGAGATGCCGAGCGCATGGGTCCAGTACTTGACCTCCCAGGCCTCGTGCATGTTGATCTTGCTCCGATCCGGCTGTTCACGCTTCGTCAGATGGTCCATCGCGACGTCCTCCTAACCTGAGAACGTCGCGATGCACCGGCCGTTCCGAAACGAACCTGCGCCGTGGGGCTCGCCTGCGACACTTAACATTTGTTGTGTCGTCTCTCACTAACCTGTCGTCCACAATGTTGAAAAACCGGGCCCACGTCACTTAACCTTTGTTATCCGCAACAAGCCGGGGTCTGTGCTTTCTGGCCCTCACGTGCTCAGGCGCGTGGGGGATCGAGCGACGTGACGAGCGACATGATCTGGGCGCCGCTATTTCAGCGCCTGAAAACGACGACCGGTGCGGATGACCGGGATCTGCTAGCCCTCGCGGCGCTGCCGTTCACACTCCGCAACTTTCGCGAAAACCAAGCCGTGCTGCGTGACGGCGAACAACCGAGCGAATGCTGCCTGATCGCCGACGGCTTCTGCGTCCGTTCCAAGACGATCGCGGATGGCCGGCGCCAGATCCTGTCGATCCACATTCCCGGCGACCTGCCTAACTTGCAAAACCTCCATTTCCCGACCGTCGACCACGACCTGATTGCGCTGTCCGACTGCACGCTGGCCTTCGTCGCCCACAAGGCCTTGAACGATCTCATCGGCCAGCGCCCCGGTGTCGGCGACATGTTCTGGCGCGATACGCTGGTGGATGCCGCCGTGTCCCGGGAGTGGATCGTCAATGTCGGCCAGCGCTCGACCTACAATCGGCTCGCGCATCTGATCGTCGAATTGCGCGAGCGGCTGCGCCTGATCGGCCGCGTGATCGACAATACCTTCGCAGTCCCGCTGACCCAGGAGCAATTCGGCGAGGCCATGGGCGTGACCAGCGTTCACACCAATCGCATCCTCCGCGAACTGCGGGTCGACGGCGTCCTGGAGCTTCAGCGCGGCACGGTAAGGATTCTCAACGAGCACAAGCTCCAGGAGCTCGCCCAGTTCGACGGCCGCTATCTGCATTTGTCGCAACTGTCCTAGACCGGCGAACCGCGCTCCCCAGGGACGAACATTTCGCTCGTGTCCATGCGCACGTTGCGCAGAGCCCGGCTGGACTCCTGTGCCTCGCGCATGCGCGCCGGCATGAAGCTCAACAGCAATGAACGTCGCCGCGCGCCGGAGCGATTGCGGGTCGCGCCGTGCGGCAAGTCGGCAACGAACACCAGGACGTCCCCCGCCTCTCCCACGCTGATCAGCGACGAGGCTTCGTCCGGCTCGCCACAGTCGAGAGGACGCGGAACGAGGCGCGTCGCACCGTTGTCCGGCCCGTAATCGTCGAGGAAGACCAGGGCTGCGACCGTCTTGGTGCCCACACCATCGCGGTGCAAGGGTTGATGGCCGCCGTCCCTCAGCGGCTCGCGCCCCTCGACCTGGGCGAGAAAGAACGGACCGGCCAGCATCTCGGCCGCCGCCGCCAGCAGCGGCGGCAGACGACAGGTTCGCTGCACGATCGGATCGAGATCGACCAGGGCATGGCGCCAGCCGGCGCCACGGGGCGCCGCCCATTGCTCGCCGCTGCACACACCGGCATCGAAGGCACCCCGCAGCGCATCGCGCCAGCCTTCGGGGACCGCACCGCGGAGCAGAAGGTAGCCGTCGCGCATGAGCGCGTCCGCCCGATCGGCAACGAGCGGAATGACCTTCGTCGGCATCAGGCGATGGCTCATGATGGCTCCCTACAATTTAAACGTGCCGCGTGCAAGTGTGTCGCGCGTCCCCGCAAGCGGGTCGCAGGCTTGTCTTGAAGTGGAGCTAGACCGCGCAACGGAAAGGCCACGCACGCGGTGACGCCGCGTGCGTGGCGCATTGCCGGCCGGGTATGGAACCTTCCGGCCATGTTCGCGCTTAAGCCTTGAATTCGTAAATTCCGGAGGGTGAGCCCTGTCGAACCGATCGCATTATCACCTCGCCGGCCACGAGCGCTCGGACGCGCCGGCGAAGTCCGCTCCGTTGCTGCTGTTGCGGCGGCTGGGGCCTGGTCTGATCACCGGCGCCGCCGACGATGATCCGTCGGGAATCGCGACTTATTCGCAGGCGGGCGCGCAATTCGGCTACGGATTGCTCTGGACGATCTTTCTGACCCTGCCGTTCATGATCGCCATCCAGCTCGTCAGCGCGCAGATCGGCCGGGTCACCGGCAAGGGGTTAGCTGCCAACGTCCTGCAGCTCGCACCGCGCTGGTTGGTGATGGGGCTCGTGACGCTGCTCGTCGTCGCCAACACCTTCAACATCGCCGCCGACATCGCCGCGATGGCGGAGGCACTCTCGCTGGTCATCGGCGGGCTCAATCACGAGCACGCGCTGATCTTCGCAGCCGGCTCGACCCTGCTCCAGGTGTTCGTGCCTTATCGCCGCTACTCGCCGGTGCTGAAATTCCTGACGCTGACGCTGTTCGCCTACGTCGCCACCGCCTTCACCGTCAAGATCCCATGGGGCACGGCGCTGCTTGCTACGGTGTGGCCGAAGGCAACCGTCAACGCCGATTATTTCATGATGGTCGTCGCGGTCCTCGGTACGACCATCAGCCCCTACCTGTTCTTCTGGCAGGCATCGCAAGAGGTCGAGGAGATGAACCAGGGCAAGCGCGACAGGCCGCTGCGCGACCTGCCGAGCGGCGGCGACCCTGAAATCGCGCGCATCAGGGCCGATACCGCGGTCGGCATGCTGCTGTCGAACGGCATCGCCTTCTTCATCATCCTCACCACGGCCTCGGTGCTGAACGCCAACGGCGTCACCAACATCAGTTCGGCGACGCAAGCGGCCGACGCGCTGCGCCCGCTCGCCGGCAACTTCACCTTTGCACTGTTCGCACTCGGCATCATCGGCACTGGGCTTTTGGCGATCCCGGTGCTGGCGGGTTCGGCGGCTTATGGCGTTGCCGAAATTTTCGGCTGGCGCGCCACGCTGGAGGCAAAGCCGGAGAAGGCGGTCGGCTTCTACACCATCATCGCCGCCGCGACCGTGATCGGCTTCGGCCTTGGCTTTACGGGAATCGACTCCATCCACATGTTGGTCTGGAGCGCCGTGCTCAACGGCATCGTCGCGGTCCCGATCATGGCGATGATGATGGTGATCGTCTCGAACGGGACAATCATGGGGCGCTTCAAGGCCCGGTCATGGCTGGTCGCGCTCGGCTGGCTCGGCACCGCGCTGATGGCGCTGGCCGTCCTCGCCTTGCTGGGCTCGTCGGTGATTGGCTAGAGCGGCGACACGAAGGCCGCGAACACGGCGGGCACGCTGAAGCCCTTCGCGCCCACCCGCCGAAGGCGACGGGCGGATTGCTGAGCTACGGCCGCAAGAGCTGACGTTTACGGCTGCACCGGATTGATGGTCGGGGACGTCTTCGGCCCCGGCCGCTCCGGCTCGAGTGCGGATTTTGGTTCGGTCGGAAGCACCTTGGCGCCTGCGGCGTGGGCGGCCTCGCCCGTGGTCGCATACATCGCGACATGAGCCGGCTGGGTCTTGGCGCGGCTCCAGGGCCCATGATCAACGATCAACATCGCGGAGATGGTCACGCCGGCCACGATCAGCGCGATTACGCCGGGATGGCGAAGCGCTGACGACATGGAGTTTGCGAAGCGGTCAGTTGTCATCGAAGAACCCATCGTTTTCCTCTCGCAGGTCAATTCAAATGCGGCCCGCGAGTTCCGCGCCTGAACTAGCAAGTTCCGAGCCAATGCCTGGAACTTGCCCATCCTGCATCGTTCACTTTACGTCGGGTCTCGCATCGCGGACGAACCTGTCGCGGTCCGGCATCTTGATTGCCGCGAGCGATTTGGCATCGCGTGTCGTATCCGCTCCCACAAGCCCATTCAGGTTCTGGATATAGGCCGACACGGCGTTGACGTCTTCGTTGCTCAGCGACTTGGCGCATTCTGCGGCATGGCGCGACGGATGAAGTCGGACAAGGCTGCCGCATAAGGCAGAAAAGCTGCCGACCGTCATTCGCCCGGCGCGATCGCATTGCTGGGCGTCGGCCGGTCGGTGACCTGCTGGCCGAACAGGCTGCCGATCAGCTCGACCGCGGTGCGCGCGGTGCGGCCGCGCTCGTCCAGGAACGGGTTGAGCTCGACGATGTCGACCG
The DNA here is from genome assembly GCF_030435535.1 of Bradyrhizobium sp. WYCCWR 13022. Lineage (NCBI taxonomy): Bacteria > Pseudomonadati > Pseudomonadota > Alphaproteobacteria > Hyphomicrobiales > Nitrobacteraceae > Bradyrhizobium > Bradyrhizobium sp. WYCCWR 13022. Next base: position 1,918 of record NZ_JAUIZJ010000020.1, on the reverse strand, counting down.
ATCCCACTACGCCGGAATCGTGCAGCAATTCCATGATCAGATGCGCTTCACGATAGGTCGCACCGCCCGGCACCGTGGTGCCGACGCCGGGCGCCACGCAAGGATCGAGAAAATCGACGTCGAAGCTGACATGCAGCACGCCGTTGCTCGCCTTGACCCGCTCGACGACGCGCCGGATCAACACGGCAACGCCGAACTCGTCGATCTGACGCATGTCGACAATCCTGATCCGGCGCGTGCGCATCAGCTCTTTTTCGAGTTTGTCGATCGAACGTGCACCAAACAGATCGAGTTTATCGGGATTGACGGAAGCCCGTGGATCATCGCCCAGGAGGCCGTCGAGCCCAGGTTCGCCGCACAGGAACGCCGCGGACATGCCGTGCATGTTGGCGGTGATGGTCGTCTCCGGCGTGTTGTAGTCGGCATGGGCATCCAGCCAGAGCACGAACAGCTCGCGTCCGCGCTGACGCCAGTGGCGCGCCATCGCATTGACCGACCCCATGGACAGCGTGTGGTCGCCGCCGAGGAAGATCGGCAGGGCGCCGGTTTGCGCGATCTCATAGCCGCGACGGCTGAGCACGCGCGTCCAGCGCTGGATTTCGCGGTAATGATTGGCCTTCTCCGGCGGCGTATCAGCGAGATCCCTGACCTCGGCCACGGAAAGATCGCCGTAATCGACGACTTCGAAATCCAGGCTTTCGAGCAGCGTTGCAAGGCCGGCCGTCCGCAGCGCCGCAGGACCCATCAGGGTGCCGCGCTGTGAAGCGCCCATGTCGATCGGCGCGCCCAGCAACGCGATGCGCCGGGCTCGATCCGCGATGGTTTGATCGGTCACGGCAATCTCCCGGGGTCAGCAAGGCTGCACCAGCCTAACAGAGATTCGCACCCGTCGTTTCACGGGGAAACCGGAACAAATTCCTGCGCGCCGCATTTTCCCAGCAAGGCCGGCACCCGCCGTTCAAAACGGCGCCTGTCGCGGATAGCCAAAGGTCATCTGACCCGCTGTTCAAAACGAGCGCACGCGCGGATAGCCAAAGGTGCCGGCCTCGGTTTCTTCGTTCGGTCTGAAGGACGCGAGCTTGAGCATGGACATACCGCAGCCCAACCCTCAGCCCGGCATGACCGAGCGCGCCATCGATGCGGCCACAGACGTGTCCCACACCATCGGCGAGGTTGCCGGAGGGTTGCGCGCCGCCGTCGATCGCCTCACTTACGCGATCAGTGAAGCACGAAAGCCGGGCCGGCCGCTCTCTACGGTCGCGGCGATCACGCGCGAGGCTCCCTTGGCAAGCCTGTTCGTTGCGTTCCTCTTTGGCGTAGCTGTCGCGCGTCGACGCTAGGACCAGCGCAAACAGGTTCGGGCGGCACTGACAGCTTCGAGCCCAACTGACAAAAATTGGGTATCGAACGCGTCGGCAGGCATCGGACGGCCGAAGAAATAGCCCTGCCCCGCCTCGCATCCCATGCTGACCAGGAAGTCGGCCGTCGCGCGGTTTTCGATTCCTCCGGCCACAACGGCCAAGCCAGGCTGCTTGCTGAGCCCGATGGTCGAGCCGACGATCGCGGCATCGTAGGAATCGGCGAGCAGATCGAGCACGAATGAACGGTCGATCTTGAGCCCACAACGAGCGGCGCAGCCCGCGCTTCCTCTTCACCCTGTCGAGCGCCTCGCGGCTCTGCCCCGAACGCGGCAGAGGCGGCTGCCTCTAGTCTAAAGCGGGATGAGGTTAGGTTGAATCGATTTGGGATTCCCAAATCAGTGTGTTTCTGATTCACCATGCTGGCTGGATAGGAGGCCAGCATGGATGGGCAAGCCTTATTCTCTGGATCTCCGTAAGCGTGTCGTGTCTGCGATCGAGGGCGGGATGTCCCGCAATCGAGCCGCCAAGCAGTTTGGGGTGGCGATCAGCACGGCCAT